>JAABSS010000510.1 GCA_011390235.1 Desulfotignum sp. | reverse complement strand
CACTTTGCCGGCCTGGGTGTTTTCCAGACAGAACAGCCGGGTTCTGGCAAAATGAAAATCATCCGGCTTGATGAACCGTTCCACTGTGGCCAGATCCAGCGTGCCGTCATCCGCAAAATCCAGAGGCTGGGGCTGGATGCTGCCCAGGACCGCCCCGCCGCCGGCTTCATATTTATAGGTGTGGGCGGTCTGGCCAACGATATATTCCTCCCCACGCTGGCAGTGGCTCAGCAGGGCCACCAGATTGGTCTGGGTGCCGGACGCGCAGAACAGGGCATCCGCCATACCGG
>JAABSS010000508.1 GCA_011390235.1 Desulfotignum sp. | reverse complement strand
CATGGGAATACGCTCAAATCCACTGAAGACTACACCTCAGAAGAACGTCACAATCTCCTGACATCTGCTGTTTTTGCGCGCATCTCTCCGGAGCAGAAACTCAATCTTGTTTCTCTGTTTCAGGCCGACGGGTCTGTGGTGGCCATGACAGGGGACGGGGTGAATGATGCCCCGGCCCTGACCAAGGCCGATATCGGCGTGGCCATGGGAAAAAGGGGTACCCAGGTGGCCCGGGAGGCGGCAGACATTGTGCTCAAAGATGACAATTTTGCCACCATCGCCCTGGCCATGGAGCAGGGCCGGGTCATATTCAGCAACATCCGCAAGTTTATTGTGTTTCTGCTTTCCGGGAACGTGGGTGCCATTCTGATCGTGGGTCTGGCCATGCTTTTCGGCAGTATATTACCGCTGTTGCCGTTGCAGATTCTGTACCTGAACATGATCAGTGATGTGTTTCCAGCCCTGGCACTGGGCGTGGGCAAAGGAGAGCCTTCGGTGATGGACAGGCCCCCAAGGCCCGCCAGCGAACCGGTTGTGACAAGGACCCTCTGGATGATTATTGTCGGTTATGGACTGCTCATTGCCGGAACAGCGCTTACGGGTTTCTGGATATCTCTGGAAAAAATGTCTCTGTCCGGGGAACGCGCCGTGACCATCACCTTTCTTATTCTGGCTTTCACGCGAACCTGGCATGTGTTCAACATGCGTGATGCCGGATCCAGTGTGATCTTCAACGATGTGACACGCAATCCTTTTGTCTGGGGAGCCGTAATTCTGAGTATTGTGCTCCTGTTTGTTGCGGTATACTTTCCGCCGTTGTCACGGGTGTTGACCATGGTCGTGCCCACACCCGGCCAGTGGTTGTTTATCCTCGGCATGAGCTTGATACCACTGGTGGTTGTGCAGATTTTAAAACAAGTGGCACCGGACCGAAAATTCTGATACAACCCTTATGAAACGGTGCACACGATGCTCCATACAGCTGTAACACTTGCCATCTTCGGCCTGGTGATCGGTGCAAATAATCTGACCGTTGCCCTGGCATTAGGGGCCATTGGTCAACGCAGGAACCAGGGTCGGATTTTATTGGTTTTTGCGGGATTTGAGTTTTCTGTGCCGCTGATTGGGGTATGGTTGGGCCAACAGATGGCGGACACGCTGGCTGCCTGTGCTGACTGGCTTGGCCCAGTATTGCTTGCCGGCCTTGGCATGGCCACACTTATTTCAGCACAGGGTTCGCCCCGGGACCGGGAAAAGCTGGCCAGAACCGTGACCAGTTGGCGCGGCCTGATCTCACTTTCAGCAGGGCTTTCAGTGGATAATCTGGTGGCGGGGTTCGGGCTTGGGTTGGGGGGCGTAAGTCCTCTGGCTCTGGCTATTACGATTATGTGTTTTTCAGTGGTTTTTGCATGGATCGGACTTCAGGTGGGACATCGCGTTAAGCAAGATTATGAAAAGGCCGGGAGCACAGCAGCCGGCCTGCTGCTGATTGTGCTGGCAGGTGCAGTGCTGTTTGGATGGATTTGATTTTTTCAAAATGCATATGACCGATAAAAAAACAGTTTTCAAGCGGATAAGAGGGGCCATTCACCAGCAGGATGCCGGAGCTCTGGCAGGGATATTTGATGAATTTCCCTCTGCTGATATGGCAGATGTTATTGAGCATCTGGAACCTGATGAAAGACTTTTCATTTTTTCTGTGTTGCCGGCTGAAAAGGCCGGTGGGGTTTTGAAGGAAATTGAAAGCCCTGTGCAAAAACAGGTTCTGGCTGGTCTGGACAACCAGCTGGTTTCTGTTATTATTACCCAGCTGGATGCGGATGATGCCGCCGATATTTTAGGCAATCTTTCAGAGGAACGGGCCGAAGACGTTCTTGAGATGAGCGGTCCCGATGTGTCCCGGGAACTTGAAAAGCTTTTGCAATACGGGAAAGAGACGGCCGGCGGCATAATGGACCTGGCGTATGTTGCCATACCGGAAACCAGTACGGTCGGGGAGGTGATTGACCTTATTCGTGAAAAAAAACACCAGGTGAAAAACCTCTATCATGTCTGGGTCCTGGATCACCTTGACCGGCTTTCAGGTGTGGTTTCACTGAAGGACCTGCTTATTGAGGCACCTGGACGGAAAATCACGGACATAATGAATCCCGAGGTGATTTCTGTCCCGGCCGGACAGGACCAGGAGGAAGTGGCCAGGCTGTTTAAAAAGCATGACCTGGTCAATATGCCTGTGGTGGATGACAGCGGTCTGCTGCTGGGCCGCATTACCCACGATGACATCATTGATGTGATCGAAAAAGAGGTGGATGAAGATTTGTCTTTAATGACCGGAGCCATGGGGCATGAAATTGCTGAAGAATCTTTTCTGAAAATCTCCAGAGCACGCCTGCCGTGGCTCATAACCGGTGTGGCAGGCGGTATTGTGGCGGCTGTTGTGATCAACCAGTTTGAGACAACACTGGAAAAAATCATTGCGTTGTCGTTTTTTCTTCCGGTAATCATGGGAATGGGCGGCAATACAGGGACCCAGGCATCCACCATTGTGGTGAGGGGGTTGGCGACAGGGGATGTCAGTCTTGTCAATATCCGAAAGCGGCTCTGGCTGGAAATGAAGGTTGCGCTTATCAACGGCATTGCCTGCGGGGGACTTCTGGGCATGATTGTCGGCTGGTGGCTTTCTGACTATGCATTGGGAAGCATTGTGGCCCTGGCCGGGGTGCTGGTCGTTCTGAATTCCGGTTTTACCGGTTCTGCCGTGCCGATTGTATTAAACAAATGCGGTATCGATCCCGCGCTGGCCACGGGTCCGTTTATAACCACGTTGAATGATATTCTGGGCCTGCTGATTTATCTGGGGCTGGTGACACTATTTTTGGGCAGTACAATATGAAAAAGGGAATGTCAGCAGATGTGCTGAAAAAAAAATCAAATTGCTGGTGTCTGACCCATGCGGAAAAAGCCGGCTTTTTAATTGATGGTGCTGCCTATTTTGCGGCAGTGGCTGATGCCATTGATCAGGCCCAAAAGACAATTTTCATTGCTGCATGGGATATCGACAGCAGGATACCCCTTTTGCGGGACGATGAGGCCTCCGAGGACCAGACAGATCTGGGTACTTTCCTCAATGCCAAGGCAAAACGTACACCCGGCCTGCATGTGTATATTTTGGGCTGGGATTTTCCCATGGTTTATGCCATGGAACGGGAATGGATGCCCATCTTTAAACTGGGATGGAAAACCCATGACCGGGTTTTTTTTCATCTGGATGACCAGCATCCCATGGGGGCATCCCAACACCAGAAACTGGTGGTGATCGACAACCAGGTGGCTTTTTGCGGGGGACTTGATTTGACTAACAGCCGCTGGGATACACCTGAACACCGCCTGGATGACCCCCGGAGAGTAACCCCGGAGGGCGATCCCTACAGCCCTTTTCACGATATTCAGGTGGCCCTGGAAGGTGAGGCGGCCGCAGCCCTGGGTCAATTGTTTGTAGACCGCTGGAAATGGGCCACCGGCAAGCAGATTGCAATGCATTCTGCATCGAAAAATCCCGGATCAGCCTCTCCCTGGCCCAAAAATCTCCAGCCGGATCTCAAGGAGATGCAGCTGGGGATATCACGGACCCTGCCTGCCTACAAGGGCCGCAAAGAAGTTTGTGAGGTGGAAAATCTTTACAGGGATGCGGTGGCTGCCGCCCAAACAAGCATTTATATAGAAAACCAGTATCTGACATCTGCCAAAATAGCTGAAATATTGAAAGAAAGTCTTTCCCGAAAACAGGGTCCTGACATCTGCATTATCCTGCCGGAAGCATCCAGCGGCTGGCTGGAACAAAGTACCATGGATTCAATCCGGGCGCGGATTTTGAAAAACCTGTCTGCGGCTGATATGCACCACCGGCTGGGGGTTTTTTATCCAGTGCTCGAAGACGGCAAAACCCCGTTGTACGTGCATGCCAAGCTTATGATCGTGGACGACCGGGTGGCAATCATCGGGTCTGCCAATTTAAGCAACCGGTCCATGCGGTTTGACTCTGAATGTGTTTTGGCATTTGAGGGTGCAGAAGATGACAGTGTGGGTGAAGCAATCGCTAATCTGCGCAACCGGCTTCTGGCCGAACATTCAGGCAGATCTGTTGAGGCGGTGGCCAACGCCTTTGCTGAAGAAAAATCCATGGACCGGGTCATCGCATCCTTATCCAAAGAATCGGGCCGCGGATTAAAAAAACTTGATTACCGCCGGTCCCTTCCCTTTGATGGCGCGGCTATTGTCAAAGACCCTGAACTGCTGGATCCGGAGTCGCCCGTTGCATTTGACCGCATGATGGACCGGTTTGCCCGAAATGGGCAGGAGCAGTCCAAAGCACCCCAGATGGTAAAGCTGGCAGGGGTGCTTGTGATTCTGATCGGACTGGCTGCGGCCTGGCGCTGGTCTCCCCTTGCCCAGTGGGTCACAACAGAAAACATGGCAGCCTGGGCCGGTGCCATCCGCAGTCATCCCATGTCTTTTCCCATTGTTATGGCGGTATATGTTGCCGCAGGATTTTTGATGGTTCCCATCACGCTGCTGGTGGGTGTGACAGCCATGGTATATGATCCGGAATGGGCTGTTTTATATGCTTTGAGCGGGTGTCTGCTGAGTGCGCTGGCAACCTTTTTGGCAGGGGCCGGTCTGGGAAAGCAGATGGTCCGCAAAGTGGCGGGAAAAAAGCTGAATCATATCAGCCGGCAGATGGCGAAAAAAGGGATTTTAACCGTGGCGGTTATCAGAAATATTCCGGTGGCACCCTTTACCATGATCAATCTCATCGCCGGGGCGTCCCATATCCGGCTCAAAGACTATCTGATGGGCACGGCTCTGGGCATGACGCCAGGCATTCTGGCAATTACCATATTTGCAGACCGTCTCTTGCACACCATAACGCATCCCGACTGGATAAACGCGCTCATTGCAGCCGCACTGGCAGTCGCCCTGGTTGCAGGCAACCTGTGGGTGACAAAGCGGCTGTCGGGCATCCAGAAAAAAAAGGCGAAACAATAATGCATATCGTTCATATGGCTGCGGAAAATGACAGCCTGCCCAATGCCAAGGTGGGCGGTGTGGCGGATGTGGTGCGGGACATAGCTCCGGCACTGGCGGACCTTGGTCACCAGGTAAGCGTTGTCATGCCCGGATACGGTTTTCTGCACGAGACCAAAGGGGCAAAACATCTGGCCGACATCTGTTTTCCATTCCGCGGGACCCTTCATGACGCACAGCTGTACCGGGTGCCGGCAAAGCAAGTGCACCCGGGGGTCACCCAGTATGTGATACATCACCCTTTTCTGGAGTTAGTAAATACCCGCACCGGGCAGCACCAGATCTATGTGCATGATCCGGATGATCAGCCCTTTTTCAGTGATGGTTCCCGGTTTGCCTGCTTTTGCAGTGCTGCTGCCGCTGCGCTGGTCCAGCAAGTCATACCCCGGGCGGATGTGATGCATCTGCATGACTGGCATACGGCACTTGTGGCGCTGCTGCGTCGGTATCACCCTGCCTGCGCCCCATTGCAGAGCATCCGGACGGTGTTTACCATCCACAATCTGGCCCTGCAGGGGGTGCGGCCTCTGGCCGGCAGCAGCTCCTCCTTGTCGGCCTGGTTTCCCGATATCACCTGGCACTGGCTGGATGTGGCGGATCCGCGGTGGCCGGATGCCTGCAACCTGATGGCCTGCGGCATCCGCCTTTCAGACAGGGTGCATACGGTGTCCCCGACCTATGCAAAGGAGATCTGCCGGCCGGATGACCTGCCCCGGTTCCACGGCGCCCAGGGGCTTCAAGCCGTGCTGGCCCATGAAAATGACACAGGGAATCTGACGGGCATCCTCAACGGCTGCGACTATCCGGAAAACCGCCATCCCCCTGTCATGGAGATGCCGGAAATGTTCTGCAGTTTTCAGCGTCGGATTATGCAGTGGTCTGCCGGCCGGCAGACAGTGTCCAGTGCGGACTTTATCGCCAGCCATAACCTGTCGGACCTGTTACAGCGCCGCAACCGCCCCAAAATGGTGCTGAGCAGTGTTACGCGTCTGACAGAGCAGAAGGTGCTGCTCATGCGCCAGGGCCAGGACAACGGCATGTCAGCCATGGCCCGGATTTTGACTGCACTGGGAGATGACGGGGTGTATGTGCTTCTGGGAACCGGCCATGAGGAATTTGTGCGGTTTTTTACCCATCTGGAAGCCTGGTTTCCCAATTTTATATTCCTTCACGGATTTTCAGATCAGGCAGCCCGGACCCTGTATGCCAATGGGGACCTTTTTTTGATGCCCAGTTCTTTTGAACCCTGCGGCATCGGTCAGATGCTGGCCATGCGGGATGGACAGCCCTGTGTGGTCCATGCTGTCGGCGGGTTGCGCGATACTGTCATTCATGGGGTGAACGGGTTTTGTTTCGGGGGCAGCGATCTGGATGACCAGGCACAAAATTTTGTTGAAACCGCCTGCCAGGCCATTGAACTGTTCAAAAGCGATCCGGAAAAATGGCAGCAGATAAAAAACAATGCGGCGGCTGCACGGTTTTCGTGGCAGCATGCCGCACAGCAGTATGTGGAAAAATTGTATGGTTAGCTTTTAGCTAACAGCTAACCGCTAACCGCTAACAGCCAAAAAAGAGAAAAATACCATGACAGACATCATAAAACGCGTTGTGATCGAAAATGTAACCCCTTCTGTTGACAACGGCCGTTTTCCAGCCAGGCGGGCCGTAAATGAAACAGTGACCATTTCAGCAGATATTTTTGTGGACGGCCATGACCGTCTGGCGGCCCGGCTGCTGTACCGCAGGGCAGGGGCTTCCCAGTGGCGGCGCATGCCCATGCAGCTGCTGGTGAACGACCTGTGGCAGGCCTCTTTTATTCCCCATGAAATGGGAATCTATGAATACACGGTCACCGCCTGGATAGACCGGTTTGATACCTGGCGCAGTCAGGTATCAAAAAAGCGGGCAGACGGCCAGAACGTATCTGTGGAACTGATGGAGGGTGCGCGCATGGCCACAGAAGCGGCAGGGCGGGCAGAAAAGGAAGACGCCGATCAGCTGAACCGTCTGGCAGAGCAGCTCATGTCAGAGGGGGCGGCAGAACACCCGGATGTTTTTCTCAACGATACCGTCTTTGCCGGGCTTATGAAACGGTATCCGGATCTCAGCAGCCAGGTGGATTATCCAAAGGTGCTGCTCCTGAGAATCGAGCCGCGCAAGGCCCTGTACAGCACCTGGTATGAAATGTTCCCCCGTTCCTGTGCCGATGACGATGCAGCCCGTCACGGTACTTTCACGGACTGTATCAACCGGCTGCCTTATATTGCAGAGATGGGATTTGATGTGCTGTATCTGCCGCCCATCCATCCCATCGGGCGCAGCTACCGCAAGGGAAAGAACAACACGGTCACGGCCGGGCCGGGGGATCCCGGCAGTCCCTGGGCCATTGGTGCTGACGAGGGCGGACACACCGCCATTCATCCGGAACTGGGGACCATGGAAGATTTTTTGCAGCTCAAGGCCAGGGCCGGGGAATACGGTATCGATATCGCACTGGATATCGCGTTTCAGTGCAGCCCGGACCACCCGTATGTCACTGACCATCCGGAATGGTTTCAGTGGCGGGCAGACGGTACAGTGCAGTATGCAGAAAATCCCCCGAAAAAATATCAGGATATCTATCCATTTGCATTTGAATCTTCCCATTATGAAAGCCTGCGGCACGAACTTTTGGGGGTCATTCATTTTTGGATAGACAAGGGAATCCGGATATTCAGAATCGACAATCCCCACACCAAACCATTGCGGTTCTGGGAATGGCTCATTGAGGATTGCAAAAAAGCGTACCCGGAAACCATCTTTCTGGCCGAGGCATTTACCCGGCCCAAGACCATGTACC
>JAABSS010000507.1 GCA_011390235.1 Desulfotignum sp. | reverse complement strand
CATCGGCGGCTTCTGTCCCGGGGAAATTCCTGTACTCGGAGAGATGTTGAACAACCTGGATGAGCTTATAGCGGTTTCAAAAAATATGGAACCCTCCTTGTTCCATGACACTGCCACGGCATGCAAAAAATATGTGGAAACCATGACCATGGAAGAGACCAGCAGCACCAGGCCGGTGGAGGAGGGCCTGGTACTGCTCAAGTCGATTGTAAGCCATATGAAGCGCAATGAGCCGTTTGCCTTTGATTGTTCCGATGTTCTGGAATTACTGGAAATGCGGTTTTCAGAGGAAAATACAGAAGCGCCCGTACAGCAGGAGCCTGCTCCAGAGAACCAGGCAGAACCCGAAAACAAAGCACCAGTGAAAATATCGGGTGATGACATGGAAATCCTCATTGATTTTGTGTCAGAGGCCCAGGAGAATCTGGAAACCATTGAAGTCAATCTCATTGATCTGGAGCAGGATCCCGCCAACATGGAGATCATCAACAATATCTTCCGTCCCTTTCATACCATTAAAGGGGTATCCGGGTTCTTGTCTTTGAACAAAATCAACCGGCTGGCACATGCCACGGAAAATCTGCTGGACAGTGCACGTTCCGGGGAATTTATCATAAATGATACTGCCACAGACGTCATCCTGGAATCTGTGGATACACTGAAACAGCTGATGGACAAGGTCAGTGAGGGCATCAACACCGGATTCATGCCCAAAGATGACGATATCGATGTGGACAGCCTCAAAGATAAACTGCAGACACTTCAGCGTGCGTTAATCAGAGGCGACAGAGAACCGCTGGGGGAAATCCTGGTGAAGAAAAAAATGGTGGACCAGACCAGCCTTGACCAGGCCCTGGAAGACCAGAAAAGCCATCCGGACAGAAAAATCGGAGAGATCCTGGTGGATGCAAAAAAGGTGCAGCCCGGCCAGGTGGCATCCGCCCTCATGGACCAGGTGCCTTCCAGAAAGAAGCCGGACACCCAGGTCAAAGTGAGCACCAGAAAACTCGATGACCTGGTGGACTATGCAGGGGAACTGGTCATTGCCCAGTCCATGCTCAAGCAGAAAACCATGGATTATCCGTTGATCAGCCAGAATGTGTCCCAGCTGGGGCAGATTGTCACCAATATGCAGACCATTGCCATGTCCATGCGCATGATCTCCATCAAAGCCACATTCATGAAAATGATCCGCCTTGTGCGGGACCTGGCAAAAAAATCCGGCAAAGAGGTCAACCTGACCATGCAGGGAGAGGACACCGAGATCGACAGAAACGTGGTGGATGCCCTGTATGAACCCATGGTGCACATGATCCGAAACTCAGTGGACCATGGCATAGAAGCGGTATCCGACCGCCTGGAAAAAGGAAAGCCGTCCCAGGGAGAAATTGTGCTCAGGGCCTACCACAAGGGCGGGCACATCATGATAGAAATCGAGGATGACGGCAAAGGCCTGGACCGGGATGCCATCCTGGAAAAAGCAAAAAAGACCGGTCTTGTTACGGGAAAGGAAAATATGACCGATGCCCAGGTATTTGACCTGATCATGCAGCCGGGGTTTTCCACGGCAAAACAGATCACGGATGTGTCCGGCAGGGGGGTGGGCATGGATGTGGTCAAAAACGGGCTGGAAAAATTCCGGGGCCAGCTGCAGATTGCTTCCAAAAAAGGCAGGGGTACCAAATTCACCATCAGCCTGCCTTTGACCCTGGCCATCATCGACGGAATGCTGGTGCAGGTGGATGAAGAAAAATATGTGATTCCTACCATGGCCATTCAAAAAGCGTTCAAACCCGGTAAAGAGGAATGTTTTACCGTGGAGGGAAAAGGGGAGATGGTCAAGGACAGAGGCAGCCTGATCCCGGTGATCCGGTTGAACAACATATACAAAACAGACAGATCCAATGAGAATAAACCGGTACACGAGGGCCTTGTGGTGGTGGTTGAGTCAAAGGATGAAAAACGCGCCTTTCTCATCGATGAACTGCTGGGCAAGGATGAATATGTCATCAAGAGCCTCGGTGCCCACCTGGAGGGGGTGGAAGGCCTTGCCGGCGGAGCTATCCTTGCCGACGGCCGTGTCGGCCTTATCCTGGATGTCCATGGCATTTTCGGGGTCGAAAGTTAATTTTTTTACACAAGGATATGCAATGAAACAGATTGTCGGTGTTGCAGATATGAAGGTGAGTAATAATCCCGGGGAATCGATTGTCACCTATTCCCTCGGATCGTGCATCGGACTGGTCATTTATGATCCTGCAGTCAAAGTGGGCGGCATGCTGCACTATATGCTGCCGGATTCTTCCATTGACAGGCAGAAGGCAGCGGCAAGACCCTATATGTTTGCTGATTCCGGCATCCCCAGGCTGTTCAAAACCGCCTACCAGCTGGGGGCAGCCAAACAGCGCATGAGGGTGTATGTGGCAGGCGGGGCAGAGATCCTTGACCAGCAGGGATTTTTCAATATCGGCAAAAGAAATTACATGGCCCTGAAAAAAATGTTTTTTAAAAACAAGGTCATGATCACCTCACAGGACGTGGGGGGCAATGTCAACCGCACTGTGAGAATCGAGATCGCCACAGGAGATATATATGTGAAAACATCCGGGTCCGGGGAGGTGAAAATATGATATCACTTCAAAACCTTGTTGCAGAGGTAAAAAATTTGCAGCCCATTCCTGCCGTGGCCGGCCAGCTCCTGGCAGTGGCAGACCAGCCGGACAGCTCCATGGCAGATATCGCCAAAGTGATCCAGTATGACCCGGTTATCACGGCAAGTGTGCTTCGCACCTGCAACTCCGCGTATTTCGGCATGAAGCATCCGGTGGAATCCATCAAAGATGCCGTCAACCTGCTGGGCGTTGACCAGGTAATTGAACTGGCATTGATAAAATCCGGATCACAGGCACTCGGGGGCAGCCAGAAAGGATATGGACTGGATGCAGGAGAGATGTGGAAATATTCTGTATCTTCGGCTATACTCGCAAAACAGGTGGCTGCCAGATTGTCCTTGAAGGGCAAAAATACCATATTCACCGCAGCATTGATAAAGGATATGGGCAAAGTTGTGCTGGAAAAATATGTGGCACAGTCCTCCGGGAAAATTGCCGATCTGGTGGAAAATCAACACTTCAGTTTCCAGGAGGCGGAAAAAAAAGCCCTTGGAATCGACCATGCCGAGCTGGGTGCAATGATAGCCAAAATGTGGAAGTTCAGCCCCAGGATGGTCAATATCATCCGGCACCACCATTTGTCGGATGAAACAAAAAGTGTGGATAAACAGATTGCGGCAGTGTATCTTGCGGACTGTCTGTGCATGATGCTGGGAGGCGGTGTGGGATCCGACGGCCTTGCATACCGGTTCAAGGACCAGGTGATGAAGGAACTGGGATTTTCTGCGGTTGACATGTCCATGATCATAGCAGATTTTGGCATCAACATGCAGGAAGTGGAAACCCTTTTGCAGATGGCGTAAACCAAAAAACCCGGGGAAAAAAACAATGTTATATTCAATTTTGATAGTGGATGATTCGCTGCCCATGCGTGCGGTGATCAAACGCACCCTGAAGGCGGCAGGATATGGGGCATCCCATCTGCTGGAAGCTGCCAATGGGGAAGAAGCGCTCGCTTTGATGAAAAACAGCTGGGTGGACCTGGTCATAACTGATTACAATATGCCTGTCATGGACGGCCTGGCGTTTATCAAAGCCATGAAAGAACAGGACCTGTTTCAGGATATTCCAGTGGTGGTGGTGTCCACGGAAGGCAACCAGACCCGAATCGATGAATTTATGAAAGCCGGTGCTGCCGGGTATATCACCAAACCTTTTACAGCCGAGGCAGTCAGAGATACAATTGTCACCATTCTTGGAGAAGGGGAATATGAAGACATTATTGATGAAAGCGATGAAGACTTCGATTTCTGAAGTCATGGAAACCATGTTTTTTCTGCCGGTGGAATTCGGGCAGACAGCCGCCCTGTCCCGGGCCGGGCTGGATGCGCCGGACACCATGGCCTGCCGGCTGGCATTTTCCGGAGATATCAGCGGCCATGTGATCCTGGCCGCGCCGGAATCCCTGGTGCTGGAGATGGCGGAAAATTTCATGGGAGAGCCCCGGGACCAGCTCACCCGGGAACATCTTACAGGTACGCTCAAGGAGATGCTCAACATGGTCTGCGGCAATGCCCTGCGCAACACACCGGCCAAAACCCCGTTTGAACTGGGCATACCCGACATTGCTGATCTGTCAAAAATTGCTTCCGACAGCCAGTTTCACATTATTGAAACAGACGTGGCAAAACTGGGGATGCTGCTGCATACAGATTAACTGAGTTTTTGAAGAAAACCATTACAAACTGGAGATGGTGCAATGCCCCGTGACATTAAGGTGCTGGTGGTGGATGATTCAGCAGTGGTCAGAAAGGTGTTCTCTGAACAATTGTCCCGGCAGGAGGGGATACAGGTGATCGGTACGGCACCTGATCCCTATGTGGCAAGGGATAAGATCGTCAGCCTGAAACCGGATGTGATCACCCTGGACATTGAAATGCCCAGAATGGACGGCATCACGTTTTTGCGAAAATTAATGAAGCACTATCCGCTGCCGGTCATTATTGTGAGTTCCCTTACCACCAAAGGCAGCAAACTGGCCATGGAAGCCCTTTCTTTGGGGGCGCTCGAGGTCATTTCCAAACCCAGTGCCGCCTATTCCGTAGGCGACATGAGTGTGCAGCTGGCAGAAAAGATACGGGCCGTTTACGGGGCCAAACTGATCCAGCCCATCAGCGACACGGTAAAAATGCGGACACCGGCATTGGCAGCATCAAAAGCTTTGGCGGAAACCACCAATAAACTCATAGCCATCGGTGCCTCCACCGGGGGTACGGAAGCCATCAAAAACGTGTTGACACGGATGCCGGTGAATGCCCCGGGCATTGTGGTGGTCCAGCACATGCCGGCCCAGTTCACCGCATCTTTTGCCCAGAGACTGAACGAGCTGTGTCAGATGCGGGTCAAAGAGGCACAGAATGGGGATACCGTTACCAACGGGGAGGTGCTCATTGCGCCTGGCAATTATCATATGCTGTTGAAAAGAAGCGGGTCCAGATATTATGTGGAGGTGAAAAAAGGACCCCTTGTCCATTATCAGAGACCTGCGGTGGACGTGCTGTTCAAAACTGTTGCCAGGTATGCCGGCGCCAATGCCATAGGGATCATACTCACCGGCATGGGAAAAGACGGGGCCGCAGGTATGCTGGAAATGAAAAACGCCGGTGCCGTCAATATTGCCCAGGATGAACGCTCCAGCGTGGTGTTCGGCATGCCCAAAGAGGCCATAAACTTTGGTGCTGTGGACCATGTCCAGGACATTCACCGCATTGCGGAAAAAACAGTGGCACTGCTGCAGACAATGTAGCACCATACAGTAACAGATGAAGTTCAGCAGCATACATACATATGACAGGGGACCTCCTGTTTGGGAAGGTGAGTCATGGGTGAAAAAATCAGCATACCGAAATTTGCGGAGATATTTGATATCGATGAGATTCAGAAAATTCAAGATGCCTTTGCAAAGGCCACCGGAGCTGCTTCCATCATAACTGATGTCAACGGCAGGCCCATCACGAAATCCAGCAACGTCTGCCGCCTGTGCGGACATATCATTAAAAAAACGGATGCTGGCCGCGATGCCTGTACCCGGTCCAATGCCGCAACATCAGGGTATCACCCGGATGGTCCCATGGTTCAGCCCTGTCTGGGGGCGGGATTGTTGAGTGCCACTGTTTCCATCACCATTGCCGGCCGCCATATGGCCAACTGGATCATCGGCCAGGTCAGGAATAAAAAAACAGACCGTAGAAAGATGCTGGCATATGCTGATGTCATCGGTGCGGATCATGATGCCTATGCCGCGGCCCTGGATGAGGTTACCACCATGCCGGTAAATCAGTTTACAGACATCAGCCATGCCCTGTTTTTGATCACAGAGCAGCTGTCAGAACAGGCATATCAGAAACTGCAGTACAAACAGATCGTGTCCACCCTGAAACAGTCAGAGAAACATCTGGTGCAGAAAACACGGGAACTGCAGCATACCATGGACCACCTGGTGGAGGCCATGGAGAATAACCAGGCCATGGAGGCCCGGCTGCGTCAGTCCCAGAAAATGGAAGCCATCGGCACGCTGGCCGGCGGGATCGCCCACGATTTTAACAATATCCTGTTTCCCATTCTCGGGTTTTCTGAAATGATCATGCAGGACCTGCCCCGGCAAAGCCCGGTCAGGGACCAGATGCAGTCGGTGATAGACGGGGCTGTCCGGGCCAGGGAACTGGTCCAGCAGATCCTGACATTCAGCCGGGAAACAGAACAGGACTGCAGGCCCCTGAAACTGCAGCTGATTGTAAAAGAGGTGCTCAAACTGGCCAGGGCCTCATTGCCGGCCACCATAAAAATTAGCAAAAACATACCAAACGGGGTGGGCATGGTAATGGCTGATCCCACCCAGATGCACCAGGTAATCCTGAACCTCATCAGCAATGCCCTGCATGCCATGGAGGAAAACGGCGGAGAGTTGTCCGTATCCCTCAGTGAGGCCGATTTTACAGAAGATAACCTGCCTGCCTTTGAGATGGCATCCGGCCCGTATGTGTGCCTGAAGGTGGCAGACACAGGACAGGGCATGGACCCTGAAATCCGCAAGCGTATTTTTGAGCCCTATTTTACCACAAAGGTGCGGGAAAAGGGCACAGGTCTCGGGCTGGCAGTGGTACACGGTATTGTAAAAAACCTGGATGGAAAAATTTTCGCCCAAAGCACCCCGGGAGAAGGTACTGAATTTTACATGTATCTGCCCCGATTTACCAGGGAACCGGTCCTGTGTGATGAAACCAAAAAGGCTGCCGTTCCCTGCAATGGAAATGAGAAAATTCTGTTGATCGATGATGAAAAACCCATACTGCATATGCTGGAAGAACTGCTGTCCCGGTCCGGATACAGGGTCACTGCCTGTGACATGGCACAACAGGGACTGACATGTTTCACACAAACGCCCCGGGATTTTGATCTGGTCATCACAGACATGACCATGCCGGAAATGACAGGGGATAAACTGGTTGCCGCCCTGAAAAAAGTGCGGCCGGATATCCCGGTGATCCTGTGCACCGGGTGCAGTGAAAATACGGTAACCGCAAAGACAAGTGCGGCCGCACCGGACAAAATTCTTTTGAAGCCGGCAGGCAGAGAAGACCTGCTTGCAAATATCAGGTATCTGCTGGACAACTGACCGGTGTATGGGTAAACTGCTTTGAAAAAAAATATTATAGCCAACATAAAGGAGTGGACATGGCTGAAAAAAAAATTCTGGTTGTTGACGATGAAAAAGCAATTATAAGCCTTCTGGAACAGGCATTTTCCAGGAAAGGGTATGAGGTCCGGTCTGCAATGGATGCGGAAACCGCCCTGGAAATCCTGGAAAACGAAACCATATATGTGATGTTTTTTGACCTGAACCTGCCCGGCATGAACGGGATTGAGCTGTGCCGGGAAATCAAGAAGCGCAGACCTGTTTCCGTGATTTATGCCATTACCGGGTATGCTTCTTTGTTTGAGCTGGCAGACTGCAGGGATGCCGGTTTTGAAGACTATTTCAAAAAACCGGTCAACCTGTCCACCCTCATGGACAGGGCCGCATCCGCCTTTGAAAAAATCGAGCGCTGGAAGTCGATGTAACGGACATCCCGGCCCTGGGATTTATCAAATGTAAACCCAAAAAAACATGTAAGGACTGCAAGCAAATGGAATACAAATATGATGCCATTGTCATCGGCGCCGGGATTATCGGTGCCTGCACCGGATTCGAGCTGGCCAAAAGGGGCCTCAAGGTGCTGAACGTGGACAAACTGCCCGAAGCCGGCCATGGCTCAACCTCCGGG
>JAABSS010000506.1 GCA_011390235.1 Desulfotignum sp. | reverse complement strand
TCATGTTCCGTTTCCAGGGCAGAGATGCGACGCCGGCATGTTTCAACAGCCGGGGGGGTGGCATGCAGGCTGACCGCCACACGGGCACAGGCGGTGTCCAAAAGGCTGACCGCTTTGTCGGGCAGCTGGCGGGAGGGGATATACCGGTGAGAAAGCTGTACAGCAGCTACCAGGGCTTCATCGAGGATTTGTACCCGGTGATGTTTCTCGCTGACACCCGCCAGTCCGCGCATCATGATAATAGCCTGATCTTCAGACGGTTCATCAATTTTAACCACCTGGAACCGCCGGGTCAGGGCCGCGTCTTTTTCAAAATATTTTTTGTACTCAGCCCATGTCGTTGCTGCAATGGTTCTGAGGGTTCCCCGGGCAAGGGCCGGTTTGAGAAGGTTTGCAGCATCCCCTGATCCAGCGGCACCCCCCGCGCCAATAAGGGTGTGGGCCTCATCAATAAAGAGAATGATCGGTTTGGCGGAAGCCTGAACCTCTTCGATGACCTGGCGCAGGCGGTTTTCAAATTCTCCTTTCATGCTGGCACCGGCCTGGAGCAACCCCAGATCCAGGGTGCGCACCGTAACATCCCTGAGCGGGGGCGGGATGTCACCCGACACGATCCGCTGGGCAAATCCTTCCACGACGGCTGTCTTGCCCACACCGGCTTCCCCCGTCAGGATGGGATTGTTTTGACGGCGGCGCATAAGAATGTCGATAATCTGGCGAATTTCCGTATCACGTCCCAGAATCGGGTCAAGTGACCCTTTCCGGGCAGTTTCCGTCAAATCCACGGAAAATCGGGCCAAGGCTTCCTGTTTGCCCATCACCGCCGGGGCAACCGCACCGCTCGCCTCACCGGGAGCGGCACCACCGCCCACCAGGCTACCGTCTTGCGCACCGAGGGCATTCTCCGGTGAACCGCTTACAATGGATGAAAAACTGTCCGAGAGGTCTTCCACTTTTATTTTTTTACATTCAGCAGATATCCCGGGCAATGTTGCCTTTAGAGCCGGTGCCTTTAACAGGGCAATGATGATATGCCCTGTACGCACCTGGGATACACCAAAAAGCAATGTGCTGTAAACCCACCCCCTTTCCACAGCCTCTTCCAGATGGGGTGAAAAGTCGGAAATGGCGGTTGCCCCGCGCGGCAGGCTGTCCAGAGAAGCGGTAATGTCGGAAGCCAGCCGGGAAGGATTGAGGTCGTAGTGCTTGATGATACAATGGAGGTCTGAATTTTGTAGCTGCAGAACCATGTTCAGCCAGTGCACAAGCTCAACATAGGGATTGCCTCTCATTTTGCAAAATACAGTGGCACTTTCCACAGATTTATACGCCAGACTGTTAAGTTTGCCAAACAACGCTGTACGGCTTATTTCTGCCATGATCTATCCCTTACTTTCAGGTCAACCCCGCATCATTTTATTTTATTACCGGAATAACGATGCGGGTTGGTTTCCAGGATTAAAATTTTACTTTTTTCAGCACTAGGCTGCATCTGACTCTATTGTAAGATTTCTTACATCATCTTCAAAGGGATAACTCTGAAGCCAGGTGGTCCATCCCAGTTGCCCTGATTCACCAAGGCGCACTACCGGCACATCGGCTGCCTTCAGAATAAGCTGGAGTTCCCAGTTCAAAGCGTCTCCCACATAATTTCGCACCCAGTCTTTCAAGGTTGCATATCTCTTTTTTCCGGGCAGCATCAGTTCATATTTTTTCAGGGTCATGGGTCCCAGTATTATTCGGAATTTTTGCCGGCAATCCCATAAATGCGTGCCCACGACCGTATTGACACCCACCGATGCTGTATCGGCTGACCCGCCCAACCGGCATCGGTACGTTTCAGGTATCCGGATCCACTGGCCGATAAACTCTTCAATGGATGTTTTGACATCGAAATAATCCTCTAAAAGTGCACATAATCCCTCAGCATGGCGGGTCTGGCAGGAAAGGTGCCCGGAAAAATGCAGTTTTGCTGCATCCGGTACGTTATCCCTCTGGCACAGGGATTCCAGGCCGATACCAATGAGGCTGCCGATGTATGCAGAGAAGCGATCGCTATGGGAACGGTCATAGCTTACGGTTTGCCGGTTACAGGCCCATGCCCGGTAGAACAAGGTGATCATACGGTGGTTGAAAATGTCCAAAAACCGGGCCAATGTATGGTCACCATGATTCAGTTCCCGGTCATGAACATAATCGGTAATGTGAAGCGGCATGGGACCCTGGGGGCCGAGCAGGCCCAGAAAATTGACCATAAGACGCGGCTTGCTGATTTCTGTGGGCCTTTCATAGCGCTGAAGCGTAGTTGAAGAAAAGCGCAAAGAAGGTTCCTGACAAAATTGAATCGGTTCGTCCGCCGAACGAATTGCATATCCAAGACGGGGTTTGTCTGAAAAATGGCATTCCAGTCGCCGGGCTGCCTGAAAGAAGCTGAGCCCCACAGGATCTGCCAGAAACTGCAGTTTCAAAGCGTATGTCTGGTCCCCGGATTTGCCGGCCATCGCATAATTTCTCCACGGTCCCGGGTCTTGATGACCGTTTCCGTAAACGAGTTGATTGAAACATACTTGGAAAGAAAAATATTCATTACAGCCCCTAAAAGAAACACCCCGGTCCCCTCGAAAGCAAGCTCATCAAATTCCAGCGTGACCTCGAGCCCCCGGACAAAACCAATGTGCCCCTGTTCACTGATCCGCCGCATTATGGGGCGGCTGTTAACTGCCAGCAACCCTTCTACCTGTTTTTTAAACTGGATGTTGTTGGCTGGACAATATAACCTGAGCAAATCTCGAATAGCTGCCGAGCCTTTTTGATCCTGACTCTCCACCAAAGAAAGATAATTAAGACTCAGATGATTGATGATCCGCCAGCTGATATCTCCTTCAGCTCTGGAGGGAAGGGGGGCTGTCGGGCCTGTTAAGCACTGCACAGACTCCACCGGTGAAGCGATGTCCAGGTGGAAGTCTGTTTTTCCCCGGCCGACACCCATCTGGATGGGAAGATCGCGGTTGGTACAGAGGGTTTCAACTGCCAGCTGCCGCAGATCGGATCGGTACGGTGCCGCCGCCGAGTCGACAATGGACAAAAATACTTCACTGCCGCCGTAGCTGGATCGGCGGCCCCATTGTTTTTCCCTGCCCGACATCATTCGGGGGGAGCGGTTCACCGTGAAGTATGCGCCTCTGCCATTGTTTTCCACCACATCTGAAGCCGAATAAAAGGGAGTGAACGCCTGTTTTTCATCGGCACGCACGCCGTAACCAGTCACGCCGGTCACCTGGTAGACCTCATAATCCATGGGACGGGTCCGGTTGGGAACCACGTGAAATTCACTGAATTTATCGGACAAATGAATCACATCTGCCCGTTTTGGAAACAGGTTGATCACCGGGGTGCAATGCAAAGCAAAATTGCCGGCATCGACACGACCTTCAAGCGCCGGTTCTTCCTGATCAAGCAGAATAACAAGATCGATCTGGTTGCTTTGGCATTGTTCGATACAGCGGCGCAGTCCATTGATTCGAAAGAACAAAAACCGCTGGGGAAAGGCAAAATACTCATTGAGCAGTCTGTATCCCCGAAAAGATCGTGCGACAACCGGTAAAAGCGCTTCCCCGTCCATAAATCCCATCGGCTCGATGTGCCCAGGCGACAGAACATGCTGCCAGGCAAAGGGGCTTTCAGTGGGCTGGACCAGTATATTTTTTCCGTGGGCAAAGATTTGTTCGTAAATTTTCATCGGCAGTCCTTCAGCACCCCGAATAAAAAAGGGTAATGCATCCAGATCAAATTTGGAAAAGGCCATATCAGAAAGGGTTTCAAGACGAATACGAATCCCTGCCTTGGCAGCAGCCGCAGAAGGAGGTGCCTTCAGACTCCTTACATCCCGCGCAAAATAATCTGCCTGGATTATCCTGATCGGCCAAAGCATGACAGAATGTCCGGTCCGATACTCGCAGGCAGTCAGTTCATCAGCGCCGATCACCGACCGCAGTACCGTTCCACGCGGAATTTCAAATCCGTTTTCAAGGCTGCTTTTTGCCATATCAAAAGCGAATTGGACAACTGCCATGGAGGGAGTCGGTGACAGGTAGTGGGGATAGACCGTTTCCAGAACCGCCTGGGTAAACTGGGGAAACTCGGCATCCAATTTCAGCTGAACACGTGCGGCAAGAAATGCAAATCCTTCCAGCAGCCGTTCAACATAGGGGTCACCGCAGGCGAATTCATCCAAAGACAGCCTGCCGGCAACTTTGGGAAACTCCCGGGCAAAATCACCCGCCGTCGACCGCAGGTGCCGGAGTTCCTCGTTATAATATCTCAACAGCCGTCTATCCACTGACCCCCCAGTTAAGTCGGGACTTGCCTGTTTCAAGGTCCAATTCGGTTTTAATGAACAGGGATTCAGGGATGGGCTGGCTCCACAGAACCCCGCGGATTTCAAAACCAAGGGAACGGCTGTGGCTCATCTCATCCGGATTTGCTGCAATAACAATAGAAATGGTGTCTGGGAGAATGCGCGGTTCAAATCGCTGGACCGCTTCGGTTAATTGAAACCGCATGTCATCAACACTCAGGCTGGCAGCCGTCATGCCTGCTACGTTCTGTACACCGAAATTCAACACCGATGACGGGATTTCTTCAAATGTATCAAAACCGCTTTGTTCACTATTTGCATGGGTGTTCAGCAGCCACGACAGATCACGCATTACCGCCTCCCGGTATCTTTGCAGACTCATTACGCGCAGGTTCCGGCTTTCCATTCTTTTTTTCGGATCATCATCAGTCAACCTGTCCAGCAGGCAGGGCTGTAATTTTTCCGATGGCGTCAATTCAGCCATGCTGCAGACCCTCTTCTGGTGTCTCGTCCAAATGGTTGAAGGTGATCTCCCGAATATCCAGCAATGGATATTCCCCTTGATCCGTGGCCAGCATGCGCTGCCCCAAACCGATGAACAAATTGTTCCCCGTATCCCGCCATTCTGTTTTTCGACTTAATCGTAATGCACTGTCTTCCTCATTTTCCGAACCCGGATACCGGCTTGGAATCAACCCCACTGCCTGACCTTCGTTAGCCCAGGTGAAGGTTGCACCCGTCCATATCACATCACGCAGATTGGCGGGTTTGTCAATCTGTATTTTTCGAATCCGTTCAAAGGGAATCCAATAATACTTGCCGTTGATAATGGCTTCCAGGATGGGGCCCAGCCTTTCATCACCATCGGAAATCCAGGTAAAAGGTTGCCCATCAATACGGCCGGATATGGCGGGAGCCGCATCAAATGCCTGATCACGCAGATCAATTGCTGCTTTGGATTGACCAGCGGCTAACAGGCCCGGGATTTGCATGAGCCATACCATCCAGGCCAGGGGTTCACCAAAAGATAACGGGGTGCGGGTGCCCTGAAATACACTGTTGCGCAGCACTTCACAATTCAAGGCATGACGATAGACTTGTGCCATGAGCAGAACATCGGCATCCATTTCAGCTGCAATATTGAGCTGGGTAATGGCCCGTTCCCACTGGCCCATAACACTGAGCAGTTGAAATAGAAAGGTCCGCAGCGCAACTTTTTCAGGATTCTTGCGAATTCTTTCTTTGAGTTCCGCCAGGGTTTTTTCAAGATCTCCGGATTGAAGATAGGCCTCTGCCTCCATAGCTCCTCACTTTTCCTTATACAACATTCCATGTACTACCGGTTTTCCCGGACTCGTATTTTGGAAAATTACGCCCCACCCTTTGCTGACGGCAGTTTTGAAACCAGTCGTAAAGATACGGTTAAGCCTTCCAGCTGATAATGGGGGCGCAAAAAAAACTTGGCGCTATAGTATCCCGGATTGCCCTCGATGTTTTCCACCACCACTTCGGCAGCGGATAAGGGATATCTGGCTTTCACTTTTTCCGAAGCCGTTGCATCCGAGGTGACATATTTGGTTATCCAGTTGTTCAGCCACTTTTCCATTTCTGCCCGTTCCATGAAAGAACCCACTTTGTCCCGCACGATACACTTGAGATAGTGGGCAAAGCGGCAGGTGGCAAACAGATAGGGCAGCCTGGCACCCAGATTTGCATTGGCAGTGGCATCGGGATCATCATATTCCGCGGGTTTTTGTAAGGATTGCGCGCCCACGAATACGGCATAGTCGGTATTTTTCCAGTGCGAAAGCGGTATCAGTCCATTTTTGGCCAGTTCCGCTTCCCTTCGGTCGGTGACGGCGATTTCAGTCGGGCATTTCATGTCTACACCGCCATCATCGGTGGGGAATGTGTGGGTAGGCAAACCCTCCACCATGCCCCCGCTTTCTGCACCCCGAATCCGGGAACACCAGCCGTAAAGTTTGAAGGCCCGGTTGATGTTGACTCCCATGGCAAAGGCGGAATTGGCCCAGCAGTATTTTGAATGATCAGCCCCTTCGGTGTCCTCTTCAAAATCGAATTCATCCACCGGCTCGGTTTTGGCGCCATAGGGCAGACGGGATAAAAAGCGGGGCATTGTCAGACCGATATACCGGGCGTCATCTGATTCACGAAGAGACCGCCAGGGGGCGTATTCTGCGGTTTGCATGATTTTCGTCAAATCCCGCGGGTTGCCCAGCTCCTGCCAGGTGTCCATGTTCATCAACCCCGGGTCTGCTGCGGAAATAAACGGTGCGTGGGCAGCTGCCGCAATTTTGGCCATGCCTTCCAGAATCTGCACATTCTGGGGGGTATGATCAAAATAATAGTCACCCACCAGACAACCGTAAGGTTCTCCTCCCGGTGTGCCATATTCATCCTCGTACATTTTTTTGAACAAAGGGCTCTGATCCCAGGCAGTTCCCTTGAATTTTTTGATGGTTTTTCCCAAATCTTTTTTGCTCAGGTTCATCACCCTGATTTTGAGCATCTCATCGGTTTCCGTATTGTTTACCAGGTGGGACAATCCGCGCCAGGTACCTTCCAACTGCTGAAAATCCGAATGATGGAGGATCAGATTGATCTGCTCGCTGAGTTTTCTGTCTATTTCGGCAATGATTGTTTCGATGGTTCTGACGGCATCGTCGGAAATCAATGCTGTCTGCTGCAATGCCTGGGCTGCCAGTTCCTGCACAGCCGACTGCACCGCTTCCCGGGCGCTATCGGTTTTGGGTTTAAATTCTTTCTGGAGAAGCCCTTCGAATTCAGACATTTCAATGGTTTGGGCTTCTGCTGCTTTTGTTGCGGCTTCTTTGCTTTCATCTGCCATGATCAACCTTCCCCTTCCGTATTTTCAGAATCTTCATCCGGCCTGGGTGTTGCGGACAGGGCCTGCATCAGTGCCGGATCGTTCAGAAGCTGGGCAACAAGTTCTTCCGCTCCTCCCTTACCGTCCATATAGGTGAGCAGGTTGGCCAATTGTGTCCGGGTGGTAAGCAGTTTATTCAGGGAATCCACTTTTTGGGCTACTGCTGCCGGTGAAAAGTCATCCATACTTTCAAAGGTCAAATCGATGTTGAGGTTACCTTCTCCGGATAACGTGTTGGGAACCTGAAAAGCAACCCTTGGTTTGGCAGATTTCATACGTTCATCAAAATTATCCACATCGATTTCCAGGTATTTCCGGTCTGCTACGGCTGGCAGCGCTTCTTCCGGTTTGCCGGACAAATCCGCCATTACCCCCATCACAAAAGGCAGATTGATCTTCTGTTCCGCTCCATAGGTTTCCAGGTCATACTCTATCTGAACCCGCGGCGCTCTGTTGCGCGCAATAAATTTTTGACTGCTTGCTTTTCCCTTGGCCATGATGTCTTCTCCCTTCCTATATATCTTTTTGATTGTACCAGTTACCGTTAATCACAAGGTGTCAAAAATAACAATGCCGAACTTTTTATCCCCTTCTTTGTTTAATTGTCGGCTGGTTCCTCTTCACCGCGTACCATTTGCACCTGGGTCATTGCATCCGGAGAAATGTCGCGAATGATGTCCACAAAAGTTTTGCCCACAAGACGCTTGGCCCGTTTCAGAAGCAAAGGCACCGGGCTGGACGGTTCATTCTGCTCGTAATAGGAGATGAT
>JAABSS010000505.1 GCA_011390235.1 Desulfotignum sp. | reverse complement strand
GGGCTGCGGCAAAATTGCTGCCAAAGCCGGCTTCGATGAATACTAGGTTGGGCACCTTGGCATATTGTTCCGCAACGGCATCCAGATTGCCGCAATGATGAATTCCAAAAGGATGGCAGGCATTGCTCAACATGATGTCATAAGGCAGACCGAATTCTTCATAGGTATCTCCGGATATCTGTTCAACCGTGCAGTTGGCCACACAAAATATTTTGGGATCACACATAGGGGTGACATCTACCGCACCCGTTCCGGTGATCGGGTAGATCAAATGCCACAAATCGATCATGCACTCGGTGCAGAATTTTAACAATCTGTGACAAAAATCAGGGTCTTCAAAAAAATCGATATATAACTGGTCACCTCTTAGTTTGAGTGCCAGATTCTGTACGCCGGTGGTATTGATATCTCCGACAACTTTGCCGTATTTGGCCTTCAAGTGGTCGATCTGGCCCAGCACCTCTTTCATTGGAGATACGTTGGGCAAATCCGGTTTGACCAGTTTGTCACAATCTTCTTTTGACAGGTTCAAGGGCATCGCCCACGGCAGGGCATCCTCTTTGAAAACAATTTCACAACCGAAAATCGCCGGCAGCATAACCATGCCGAAAGAGATCAGGGGTTTGGGTTCCGGGTTTGGATTGCCCAGTCCGACATCCCCGAACCTTTCGTACAATGCTTTTTGAGCCTTGACCAGCAAATCAACGCGATAATCCGCGTCATAGTAGTATTCTTTGCCATAGGAAAATCCATAATTTTTGTTCCACCAATCAGGATAAAACCCGACACCGAGTGGTATGTGTTCCGGTTGTGTCATTGCTATGCTCCTTACATTCTAAAATTTTGGTTAAAAGAAACTGCGCCGCTTATATGTTCATCAATCATTGTGAGAGTGCTTTGCAAGTCTTGTGCCGGGTGCGTGATATAGAATCCATGTTCCGAAGCCATAACCGTCTCCAAAGTTATGTCAGGCAAATCAGGCGCTGAGTTTCTGGAAAGAATGTAGTGATGTGGTGCAAAATTGCCGACAAGAAGCATAAATGCACCATGATATGGTTTTCTTCAGTCTTTTGGGGAAGCTGGGCTTGTTAGGGATGGATTGTCCTCGCTTTGACGGATGGCGGTTTGAATATTCAGTCCGCATCGTTTGGCCTTTCTGAGAACCGTGCTGTGGTCGATTCCCAGCAACTGACCGGCCTTTCTCGTGCTGCCCGTTCGAATGACGGCACGTTTGATCATTTCATATTCCATTGCCTGCTGCGCTTCTTTCAGGTTCATGGTATCAGGCAGATTGGGGCCGGATAATCCGACATTTCGTTTTTTGATGGACTCCGGCAAATGGCCGGGCATCAGGACATCTGTTCGCACCGTGACGACCATACGCTCCACCACATTTGCCAGTTCTCGGACATTGCCGGGCCAGTCGTAGTTTTCCAACACTGACATGAGTTCGTGGTCCAGGGTTTTGCTGACATTATATTTGGTATTGAACCGGTTCAGGAACATCAGGGACAAGGGTAATATATCTTCACGTCGTTCCCGCAGGGGCGGAATATTGATGGGCACAACATACAAGCGGTAGAACAGGTCAGCACGGAAAAGTCCATCTGAAACCATCTCATTGAGATCTTTGTTGGTAGCGGCGATGATGCGTATGTCAAGGACAATGTCTTTATTGTCACCCAGCCTGCGGCAGCGCCGATCCTGTAAAACTTGCAGGAGTTTTACCTGTAGATTCAGGGGCAGTTCCCCCACCTCGTCAAGAAACAGGATTCCTTTGTTGGCCTGTTCAAACAACCCGGCCTTGCCTTTGGAATCAGCGCCTGTGAAGGCCCCTTTTAAATATCCGAAAAATTCACTTTCCAGCAGGTTGTCGGGTATGGCGCCACAGTTTACCGAAATGAAAGGGTTTTGATTCCGCTTGCTCAGGCGGTAAATCAGTCTGGCGAAAACATCTTTTCCCACACCACTTTCCCCGACCAGCAATATGGTTGAGTCGACCCGGGAAACACGCAAAACCAAATCAACCAGCTTTCTCATGGAAGGACTTTCTGCCACGATACCCTGAAAAAAATCTTGTTTTTCCTCGCTTAACTGGTTGTAATTTTCACAAATTGAACTGACTTTTTTTATCTGATCTTCCAGGCTTTTCAGTTCCGTGACATCCCGCACATTGATCAGAACCCTTATGACCTGGCCATGCCGGTCGAATACCGGATTTCCGGTAAGAAAAATTTCGTTTCCAGTGGTGAGCCGGCGTTGCAGGGTCAGGGTTTTGTTATGGTAGGTGGTCAGCCGGATGACTTCCCGGACAGCGGCCAGGCAGGCATGCCCCTCAGTTTCCAAGTCAGTGATATTTTTGCCGATAAGCATCCCCGGAGCAAGACCGGTGATTCGACCGAAACTGGCGTTCACCTGCAGAATCGATTTCCCGTCAGCCACAATGATGCCGTCGTAAGAACTCTCCAGTAATGAAGCAAATTCTTCTTTGATCCAATTGATTTCATCATCACTTTGCACCTCGGATGTTGTCTTTTTCTGCAAC
>JAABSS010000504.1 GCA_011390235.1 Desulfotignum sp. | reverse complement strand
ATTTGCTGGCTTTGACCAGAAGTGAGTGCTGCCACCAGTCATAATTTCTTTCTGGGTCAACAGATTCCCGGGTAATTAACCGCAAAAGGACATTGTCGTCAATAAAAGAGACAGCGGGTCTTCCCAGGACCTTGTCCGGGTGGATATCAAGGATCTGCTGTGCATACCTGTTGATATAAATGAGATGGTTTGTTCCGTCAAATACAATGATACCAAAATTGCTTTTATCCAGCAATTCGAAAACCACCGATGTGTCATGGGCTGATTTTTCAGGAGTCTGGTTCGTCGATATCGAGCTGCAGCGCTGTTTTTTTTTCGCCATTATCACATTTGATCCTTTATTCATGTCACATACTCTAACATGTATCGGTGTCAATCTGCAACAGCTGTTTGCAGATTGACACCAAATTGACTCAAAGGATCGTGTTGTCAACGGCAATACTTTAATTATTACCAAAAACCAAAAGTCCCCAAATTGGTCATCGCTATTATTTTAAGATGGGTATTATGAATTAAAAAGTGTCATCATTCCAGACAGGTTCCCTTTTTTCGATAAAAGCAGTGAAGCCTTCGATGGCATTAACACTTATCCCTTGCTGGGCCATCATTTCCTTTGCGAAAACATATGCCTGCGGTTCTGTCATTTCCACCTGGGCATAAAAGTTTTGTTTAGACATGTAAATGGCATATTTGCTTGATTTACAAATATGTTTGGCCAGTTCCATGGTTTTTTCGTGCAGTTGATTATCCTCGAAAACTTTATTGATCAGGCCCATTTCCAGACTTTCCTGGGCGCTGTAAAGATCGGCGGTCATCAGCATTTCCATGCATTTTTTTTGTCCGACAGCCCGGCTGACAGCAACGGTCGGCGTTGTGCAATTATAAGAGTAGATCAAGCCGGTCATGCCGAACTTGGCATTATCCTTTCCAGCAGTAATGAGATCGCAGCCCGCAACCAAATGGCATCCACCGGCCATTGCGATGGCGTGAACCTCGGCTATGACACACTGGGGTACATCACGGATGGCGCGCATCAAATTAAAGGATGTCTGGAAAAGTTTTCGTATATTGGCTACCGGCTGGTTCAGGATCTCTGCGCGGTCATGGCCTGCGCAAAAAACCGCCCCGTTGGCTTTAAGGATGATGACTTTCACAGCATGCCTTTTTGCGGCATCCTGGAGGCATTCTGTAATCTCTGTTTCAGCATGGTGGCCAAGAGCATTCCGTTTTTCAGGCATATTCAGGGTCAATATACCGATTTCACCTTGCTCTTCATAAAGAATTGAATCGTAACTCATTGCTGTTCTCCTTTTCTCTCAATCGAAACTAGGGTTAAAAACCCGTTGGTTAAAAAACTGGGGTATTCAGCTACATAAATATTATACGCAACCATCGTTTGAAGATGATCTTCATGCCAAATCTTACCAGTGATAGATAACAACCACTACCCCGTAATTCCTTAATAATTAAGGACCTCACACTCCGGCGCATATTAAAGGAAAACGAGAATGCAAAACCTATGCCGACAAATAAACGGAATCATCATAAATGTGGCATCCGCCTGTTATATATCCTATTTGGTCTCTGAAGTAATTATTTTACCATTCCCATGGTTTTTAATCTTGAATATAAGAACACATTTTTGGAATGTCGAACACCATTTGATGCATTTTTACACCACCTACCCTTTCTGTAATGGATAAAAGTCCTACCATCGCGGCCGCAAAAAATTTTTCTGTGTGTAATATTTTGAAATTATTAGGCTTAATTCTGATGGCATACTCTTTGCTAAAACACAAATCAAATGCAGTTACGGTAACATCTAACTCCAAAACAGGATGGGGATAAGGAAGATTGAACTCTTTTTTTGCACCATACTGAAAGCAACAGGTATTTATGCCCGAAGAAATTATTTTATTCCAACCCATGGGAAGACGGGTAGCGGTAGATAAAAACCACAGTCTGCTCACGCTGGCCGAGATAAACGGTGTTGGTATTGAAGCAACCTGCGGCGGCAAGGGGCTTTGCGGCAGCTGCAAGGTTCAGGTGCAGGGAAACGTTTCTCCGCTCGAGAAAGAGGAAGCCGATTATCTGGGGCCGGATGCAGATAAGGGGTATCGGCTGGCGTGCCAGACCAAAGCCCTTGAAGGGGTCAACGTATGGGTACCGGAAAACAGCCGCCTTCACCAGCAGGTGATACTGACGACCGGGTATGAACACGAAATGAATTTCGATCCGGAAGTCTGCGTATGGGAGTTGTCTGTTCCATTAGACGAACCGAAACAAACGGATCAAATGCATGAACGGATCCTTGCACAATTGAACCTCGCAGCACAGCTTGGGTCTGATTTCCAATGGAATCTCCCGTCGGCTCTGCTGCAGGGGGTGAATGAAAAAATAAACAGATCTGACGGCAAATTGAGTGTCGTCACAACAATGTCCGGTCTCTGCCTGGAGATCAGTCCCGGGTGGGATACCAACTGCCTTGGTTTGGCCGTTGATCTGGGGACCACTACCATTGTCGCCTATCTTGTGGATTTGAAGACGGGACGTGTTTTGTCGGTCAAAGCCGGAATGAACCCCCAGGTGTCACAGGGTGAAGATGTCATCAGCCGCATATCGCTGTGCCGGGATCGTGACCTCCTGGAAAAACTAGGCAGGGCGGTGCACGAATGCATCAATGAACTTGCCCGTGATGCCTGCATGGAGGCAGGGGTCCATCCCGGGCATATCTTTGAAACTGTACTTGTGGGAAACACGGCCATGCACCATATTTTTCTGCAGCTGGATCCTTGCGGTCTTGCACAGGCGCCATATACACCTGTTACATCTGATAGTGTTGAAATATCTGCGCGGCCGATACTGCCGGAATCAGTCCCGGGGGCACAGATTCATGTGCTTCCGGTCAAAGCCGGTTTTGTGGGTGCTGATACTGTGGCAGCAGTCCTGGCGCTTGATGCGGACCAGGTGACTGAACCGACCCTGGTCCTGGACCTGGGCACCAACGGAGAAATTGTTCTGGCAACACCAGAGAGGCTTTTGTGTTGTTCGTGCGCCGCTGGTCCCGCCTTTGAGGGCGGGCATATCAAGTGGGGACTGCGGGGAGCGCCCGGGGCGGTGGATCAGGTAAGTGTGTCGGCTGATTCCCTGGTGCCTGTGCTGCGGGTGATCGGTGATGGACCTGCATTGGGTATCTGCGGTTCCGGATTGGTTTCCCTTGTCAGTGAATTGGTCAAAGTCGGTGTTGTGACACCTTCTGGTGGATTTGATCCGGCCCGGCGCTGTAAGCATCTGCGCGAGGGAACGGATGGCTGGGAATATCTTCTGGCAACAAAAGAAAACACAGGCACTGGACAGGATCTGGTGTTGACCCATCAGGATTTGTCTCATCTCCAATTGGCCAAAGCAGCCATTCATGCCGGGATCAGTTTACTGCTTTCAGAGTTGGGTCTTCCCCGTGTGGAAAAAGTGCTGCTGGCAGGCGCATTTGGTAATTATCTGGACCCCGTGGCTGCCTGCGGTATCAATATGTTTCCCGGCGTTTCCGTGGAAAACATTACCAGCGTGGGCAATGCCGCCGGAGCCGGCGCCCTTTCGGCGCTTATCAGTCGTTCACAGCGTAAACGGGCACAAACCATTGCCCGTCGCATGGACTATCTGGAACTGGCGACTCATCCAAAGTTCAATGAAACGTTTGTAACGTCCATGGCCTTTTCAGAACAGGGCGTGTAAACCTGAAAACACCCAGTAAGAGATAAAAAAGGGTGACTTTCGAATAGTAATGGAGACAATGATGGGTCAGGAAATGACTTCATCCAAAAGCAAAAATCAGGGCCGTGTGCCGTTTCATATCATCAGCGGATTTCTGGGCGTTGGCAAAACCACGGCCATTTTGAATCTGCTGGAGCGTCTCGGGGAAAAAGAACAGATTGTGGTGCTCATCAACGAATGGGGTCAAATCGGTCTGGATGCGGATGTTGTCGGATCCGAGCATCCCACGCTCACTGTGAAGGAGATCAGTGGCGGTTGTATATGCTGTACAGCAGGAGCGGCCCTGCAGCAGACAATGACGGATATTTTAACTGACCTCAAGCCGGACCGCATTATTATTGAACCCAGCGGCGTGGCCAAACCCGGGGAAATAATGGATTGTCTGCAGTCCCCTGACCTGGCTGACCGGTTGGACATACGCCCCGTCATTGGATTGGTGGACCCGGTTCGGTTTCTTCAGTCTGCCATGATGAAAATGCCGATTTACCGAGATCAGGTGGATGCGGCTGCCATACTGGTGGCCAACCGTTGCGACACGGCAGATCAGGAGACCATCGAAGCCTTTCTGGAAAAAGCCTCGGCCATGTATCCCCCCAAAACTGCCGTACATACGACCCGGTTTGGAAAATTGCCGCTGGAAGTTCTGGCACCGGTTGAAACGACGCAAAAAAACAAGACAGTGCCGGGCATAAAGGGTCACATGCATACCGATCTTGAAACCAGGGAAGAATATCAAGAAGCCGGCTGGACCTGGCCGGCCGGGACCATATTTATCTATAGAAAATTATGTTCTTTTTTCAAGGCGTTAGATAAAACGGCATCTGAAATAGATATAGAAATGGTGCGGGCGAAAGGGGTATTTCATACGGATCGCGGCTGGTTTTTAATGGAACTTGCCACTGGTTCTTTTTATCAACGTGAAATCCAGTATCGCGGCCCAAGCCGGTGCCAGCTGATAACAAGGGGAAAATCAAGTGGAAAACTACAGACATTCGGCGATTCAATGAAGGCCTGCCGCAGAACGGATCAGGTTTTTTAAACAAAGAATGGGGTTCATGCATTGAAAGAAAATTAAATATGAAATGTAAATTATCATCAATCCAGAACAAAAGACACCTATAGTATTGAAAGGAGAGTAAGTGTGCAAAACAAACTATTGTCAATTCAGGAGGCTGTAGCCAACTATACATGGGATGGGATGACCTATTGCAACGGGGCTGCCCTGCCGGTTGGATCATGTTCCATTGCTTTTGGAAAGGAAATGGTCAAACAAAAGCGTAAAAATCTGAACGTAATCTGCCATTGCGGATCTCAACAGGTCAATCTTCTTGCTGCTGTCGGCGCAGTGGACCGGGTTGAGGTAGGGTTCTCCGGGTTGGAAGTTTACGGGTTTGCAGCCGGGCTCAACCGCGCAGTTTCCAGTGGTGACACGCTCATAGAAGATTATTCCAATGGTGCCATGGCCCTGCGGTTTTTCGGAGGGGCCATGAACTGGCCCTTCGTACCATCGACAGTCTGTATGCACAATGATCAGCAATGGTGTTCGGCCGATTATCCGGACGAGTATCCCTGCAAGCAGAAAATTCCTGAAATCACTGACCCTTTTACCGGGAAAAAATATGGTGCATTACGGACAATCAGGCCGGATGTGGCCGCTATTCATGTGACCATGTCCGACATATACGGCAATGCTATCATGCTGGGTACGGAAT
>JAABSS010000503.1 GCA_011390235.1 Desulfotignum sp. | reverse complement strand
GCCAGGCTGTGTTTGAGCGCCAAAACCATTGATGTCCACCGCAAAAACGTCAAAGACAAACTCGGCATCCATACGGTTGCCGGTCTGACAAAATATGCCATGGCCAAAGGCCTGACCTCACCCAATCCCTGATACCGTCTTACCATTTCACGGCCGGCCGGCCGAACCCTGGTGTTACATCACTGCCGGCCGGCCGGACCCTGGTGTCAAATTCGGCTGTCTTTGAATACATTTGCGGCAAAATACACCCTTTTTGCATGGGAAATAATTTCCCTTTGCCGGAAAACACAAACCACAGCATTTGAAATTGCGGTCATAACCCTCTTATTTCTATAGCTTTTCAAACTTTGCCGGTTTTTGGCATACATCCTGCTGTAAATCTTCTGGTATAAAAAAAAAGATCCTGCTGCAGTTGCGCGATTTATAACAAGGAGAGCCCCATGCTTCAAAAAATTTTGCCTGTTTCCGGCATCGTGGTATTTGTCATATTATCCGGCACCGTCTCAGACCTGTCATCACTTTCTGCCAACATCAAAAGCAATCTGATTGTTTTAACCGGCACATTGACCTGTTGTATGATTTCCTATCCGCTTTCCCTGTTTTCAGCGCTTTTTGACACTATCCGCAGGGCTTTTTCCAAAGACAAAAAAGATTTCAGCCGGATTATTGATGAAATTGAAAATCTTTCCATTATTAAGCGCTCCAAAGGAGACATGGCCCTGGATGCAGAATCCAGAGAAATCGACAATGATTTTTTAAAAATGGGCGTTGAAATGGTGGTGGACGGCTATGACCGGTATACTATTTTCAAAACCCTGGAACGTAGATATGACAGTTTTCTTTCGGCCCGCCGGTCCCAGGCGGAACTGGTCAACACCATGGTCAAACTCATGCCGGTATTCGGGTTTGTGGGCACCATCATCGGTCTGATAAATGTCCTCCACCACATGGGGTCCCCGGAAATGATCGGCAAAGGGGTGGCCATGGCCCTGCTCACCACATTTTACGGCCTGCTGTACGCCAATGTGCTGGCCCTGCCCATGTCCAAAAAGCTTACGGAACAGACCCGGCAGGATTCCATTGAACTGGCCCTGATCATTGAAGGCATCCTGGACATTGCCGACAATGTCAATTCCAAACTCATCAGGTACCGCCTGCGGTACTGCATCGGCGAGTTTTTTCAAGATGACAATACCTGTGCCGGTGCTGCCCTTGAAACACAAAAAAAACCCACACAGGCACCGGACATGAAACTGTCATTGAAAAAAGAATTTGTCAGGTGATTTTCCATGAAATCTGATAGCCTGTTCAGAAATCTGAAAACCGAGCTGGAAATATCTGAAAGAAAACGTCTGCGCCTGCAGCGGAGCCAGTTTCTGAAAGACTTTGAACCGGAAGATACCAGCCTGTGGACCATGGTGGATCTCATGACCCTGGTTCTGGTATTTTTTATCATGATCTACACAACCCCGGCCCCCCCGCCAATCCCGAAAATTTTCACAAAAACACAGAAAACAGTTTCCACGGTGCACACAGAACCTGCTTTCCAGGATCATACCAGCTTTCCAGAAGATGATCGCACCAGATTTCCAGAAAACACTGAACCGCAACCCCATGCACCACCCCGTGACCCCGGCAGGGACCGGAACCCCCCGGGCTTTGCTGCTCTGGAAAAGGATCTGCACCTGGCCATGGCCGGTACTGCCTTGTCTGATTATCAGATCAAGATGGCCCGGGACCGCATCAAGCTGGTCATTGGCGAAAACATCAGTTTTCCTGAAGGCAGAGCCGAGCTGCTCGACCATATCAAAGGACCGTTGACAAAAATAGCCGATGCCCTGTCCAGGGAACAAAAATTTCGCATTGTGGTGGCAGGCCATACAGACAGTACACCGATTCATACCCCCAGGTTTCCCTCCAACTGGGAGCTTTCAGTGGCAAGGGCTTTGGGCGTGGCCAAGTTTCTTATGTCCCGCAACGTAAATCCGGCCCGGATCTCAGTGGAAGGGTTTGGTCCTTACCAGCCGGTGGCCCCGAATACTGATCCGGACAACCGCCGGGCAAACCGCCGGGTGGAAATTTCCCTGATACACGATGATCAGTTGTAAAAATACGGACAAGCCGGCATCTTTTCCAAAAACACAGGGCAGCCTGTTACCAGGCACCTTCCGGACGAATGGCAGGACGTGTGCCGGTAAATTCTTCAAGTGCTGCAAGTTCTTTCCGGGCATGTTCCCGGGAGGGATATATACCGCACCGCACCAGGTGCCAGGGCCGCTGTTTTTTGTCCGTAAGGACCAGTATTTTTGCCTCGAATCCATTTTCAGCAAGCTTTTCTCTTAAATTCCGGGCATTTTCCTGTTTGAGGAATGCCCCGGCCTGGAGGGTATACATGGTTGCATCAGATCCTGCCACTGTTTTTTCATCCCCTGCATGGGATCTGGTCCCGGTTTGGTCTGTGTCCTTGGATTGTTCCGAAGCTTCGGCCTGGTCCGGTCTCCCGTTCTGATCCGGGCCTCCGTTCTGATCCGGGCCTCCGGTCTGATCCGGGCCTCCGGTCTGGTCTGCAGCACCGGATAGCTCAGTATCTGCCGGGGACTCTGCACCCTGGGCAGCTGCTGCCAAAGCCCCTTCCCCGGCAGCATCTTCGGCAGACTCCTGCAGCCGGGCAAGTTTTTCAATAGCATAGGGGGTCTGTTGGTCCTTTTCTATGGCCATTTCATACAATGCAACAGCTTCTTCCACCCGGCCGATGTCGACAAGCAGATCTGCCTTATAACAGATAGCCCAGTAAAAATCAGGGGAAATCGCTATGGCTTTTGACAGGTCGGCAAGGGCCTCTTCGGTTCTTTCCAGCTTGGTCATGCACAAGGCCCGGTTGAAATACGCTGCAGCATTTTCCGGTGACAAGGCAATTTCCCGGTTATAATTTTCAATGGCTTTTTCATAATTTTCCTTGTAGTACCAGATCACCCCCAGATTACTGTAAATACCCTTTAGATCGGGGGCAATAGCTTTAGCAGATTCAAAATCGGCAATGGCATGATCGAATTTTTCCAGCTTCATATAGGCGACGCCCCTGTTTTTAAAGGCATCTGCATTTTGTGGAAACACTGCGATCAAATCTGAAAATGTGTCAACAGCCTGCTGGTATTCCCCCTGTTTAAATTGCTGGACACCTGTTTCAAATATCTTTTTTTCCAGCAGGGCATCTTTTGTCTCGGCGCCTGCAACAGGGCAGAAACACATGATAAACAGTGCAAAACATAAAATTTTTTTCAACATAAGGCTCCTGTTACACAGTGATTGAAAAATTAGAGGCAGCAACCCGGGCCGTTGCAATCCTTCCCGATGGCCAAAACGGGCATTTGCTGTCTGCTGCTTTTAATCCTGGACCATATTACCTGAAATTATTGTTATAATTCAATGAAAAATCTGTATTATCCTTTTTCCGGACGGATCGGGCCGGATTCAGCCGGCCTTATCTTGACTTTTACAAGGGGAATCCGTAATATTTTCTCCTATGTTTACACAAATAAAAAAATATTTTCAAAAAGCAAAGCAGGAAATCAACAAAGAATATACCATACCGCCTGCAGGTGCTGAAAAAAATCTTCAAGACCGTTCTGGTGAACGGCCAGACCGGATTTTGCCGGAAATATGGACAGGCATCGATCTGGACGGGACACTGGCATATGACAACCCTTCTTCAGGTATGGACCGCATAGGAGAACCGGTGCCGGCCATGCTCGCACTGGTGAATAAAATGCTGAACAACGGTATCCGCATCAAAATATTTACGGCCCGGGCCCGGGATCCGGAACAGATTGCCCTCATCAGAAAATGGCTGAAAGACAACCATCTGCCGGACCTGGAAATCACAAACGTAAAAGATTATCAGATGCACAGGCTGTATGATGACCGCTGTATCCAGGTGGAAAGAAATACAGGCCGCCTGATTGTAAAAGAGTAATCTAAAGGCAAAGGAAAAATTCCAGATGAAATACCTCTACTACATTGCCGCGATCATGCTTGTTTTTTCCGGCCTGGCGGTTTATGGCCTGTTTGATACCCGCATTGAAATTTCAGAACCATTTATATCCATAAACGACCGGATCATCTCCAAAGCTGAATTTGAAAAAATGTCCCGCAGAAAACCCGCCTATATGAGCCGGGAACAATTCATCGAATCTATCATCGACCAGCAGCTCATGATCCAGGAAGCAATCAGAATGGACATCCATAAAGAAGAATCCTTCCGGGATACGGTTGAAAACTTTTATGAGCAGTCTTTGATCAAAATACTGCTGGACCGCAAGCTGGACTCGCTAAAGGTTGATGTGACAAAAAAAGAGATCGCCAGATACCAGGAGTACTGCGGCTACAAAGTGTTTTTGACCAAATACATTTACCCGGACATGGAAAATGCCCTGAACAAAACCAATGAAACGGTGCAAACGATTGCAGCAGATTTTACAACCTTGTCCGATGATCTCAAATTCACTGTACTTACCCTGGAAAAAAACGGGTTTTCACAACCCGTACACAAGGGCATGCAGGGGGTGGTGGTATACCGCCTCGATGATATAAAAGAAAGTACGTCCAGGGATAAAGATCAGTCAGAGATCCTTGATGTGCAGCGCATCCAGCGCCAGCTTCAGGACATGAAAAAAGAACAGCTTTTGGAAGACTGGACCCGCAGCATCCGGCAATCAGCAGATATCTGGAGGAAAAAATGAGCACCCAAGCCCGCTACAAGCGCAGAAACTATTTTGTCAACAAAGAGTTCCAGGGACGTACCATTTTCAATTACTTTATTCTTGCCACCCTGGGAAGTATCCTTTTCATGGCTGTGTTCAGCTTTTTTTCTTCAAACACCCTTTCCATCACTTATGATAATTATCACCTCCAGCTGGGGGTGACCCCGGGTATCCTGTTTCAAAAAATACTGAGCACCCAGTGGGTGTTTATCGTGCTGGGGGGGATAATTGTGGTATTTGTTACACTGATGCTCACCCACAGAATAGCCGGCCCGTTTTTCCGTTTTGAAAAAAACCTGGATGCCATGGTTCACAAGGATCTGTCAGATACCATCATATTGCGCAGCAAAGATGAAGGCAAAGCCCTGGCCCGGAAAATAAATACCTTCAACCAGATGCTGGGAAAAAACCTGACAGAAATTGAAAACCACAATACAAAAATCGCTGTTTCATCCCAACATCTGCAAACCATTCTGGCGGATTCTGACATGGACACGGCAGAGGCAGCCAGAATGGTGGATGAAATATGTCACAGCCAGAAACAGATCCAGGCTGTGATCGGGTCATATACCCTTCCAAAAACAAAGGCATAAAACTTTTGTGCATGCGGTGCATCAGCCCCATAGCCATGGGCATGACCATGGCCATACTGTGGGGTGTATTGTTTTTTCCTGTTAAAAATGCCCGGGCGTTTGAGATTGACTCACGGTATGCCGCCATTGTCTACCATGACCAGGCAGCATTAAAAAAATTCAACCGCTCCCTTTATATGGGGCGGCTTTCATCACAGGTCCAAGAAAACGATCAGGATACACTTGAAGACGAAGTGGCTGCAAAAATCAATTTTATTGTTGAAAAAACCATGGCAGTCCTGGATATGTTTCCCCCGAACCTGCGGTTCTCCATTGTCATCCATCCAAACGCAGGATATGTCCAGCAGGATTTTAAAAAACTATACCAGGTTGATGTAAACTATATCGCGTTTTACTCTCCCTCGGAAAACCAGGTCTTTTTTTCGGCAGACAACGGCAGATTGCGGGTGGTTGCCCATGAAATCGGCCATGTGGTGGTCGAAAATTACTTTATCATCTCCCCGCCCCAGCACCTGCATGAGGTGCTTGCCCAGTACGCGGAAATGCATATCACTGATTGATTTTCTGTATCATCATGCGTGCCCTTGGGTGGTTGGGGGACAGCAAAAGGGCGTAATTGTATTTGTCCAGGGCTTTGTATAATATGCCCTGGCCATAGTAGAGATCCCCCAGGGTTACCTTGATGCCGGCATCCTTTGGCAGTTCTTTTTCCGCTTCTTCCATCACATGGATGGCATTTCGCACATCATTGTGTTTATGAAAAAATTGATAAATCTGATAATACCAGGATCTTTTCTTACGGGCCTGCTTTTCCGGATCATGCACAACAGACACAGGCACGGCTTCGATCAGGTCAAGGCATTGCAGATACCGTGCTATGGCGTTTTCAACCTCCCCGGTATCAAACAGAAAACCGGCAAAGGCAATGGCAGGACCGGGTGTATCCGGTATGGCCTGTGCAATATCCGCCCGATCCACACCTGCCACAATCATGGCGGTGAGCACACGGTCCATGAAAGTCTCATCCAATTCCAGTGTTCTGTGCAGATACGTGAGCCCTTTTTCCCTGTTTTGTCCGGCCAGAAGCCAGGTGGCATATTGAAAGGTATAATCCGCACGGGTCCTGTCATAGACCATGCTTTTCTGAAAGCCCAGTTCTGCTCTTTGTTTCTGGTCCTGCCGTGCAAGAAAATTGGCAAACCGCCCCAGGTACAGCGAATTCAGGGGGTCACGATACAGGGCCGCCGTAAAAAGCTTTTCCGCACGTTTTTCATCCCCCTGAAACCAGGCAATATCAGCAGATGTAAACCGGGCCCCTGCATGAAACAGATCAAACCGGGCGGTTAAACCGGCGATTTTATCAATTTTTTCATAGATTTCAGCCGAAGTGCTCTGGGTTACAGGATAATTTTTAATGGTATTGTAATAAAAGCGGCCCACAAGATGTGACAGGTTAAAGGAGGCTATGGCAAGGAATATGACACACAGCCCCCCCACCAGGACCGGTTTTATTTTCCTGGACTGCACTAAGGCAAGCAGGGTGTCCCGGCCGGCTTTTTTCTGGCTGGTATGGGCGGATGCCACCAGCATGCCTGCCGCAAAAAAGAACCACAGGCCGTTGGCACCGATGTGCAGATTAAAATCGGTTACGCTGTGCACCAGTATGGCAACCAGTGCTGAGAGACTGCCGATATACAGATAGATGGAAAATGCATCCCGCCGCTGCATAAAAACAGCATATGTTTTAAAAAACACCACCAAAAGAAACAGGGCTACCAGAAAAAAGCCTGTAACACCGCCTTCTGCAAGCAGTTCCAGATAATCATTGTGGGCGTGGGTCAAAAACCTATCACTGATGATGGTGCGGTACAACGGATACACATGGGAAAAAGCGCCCATGCCTGATCCGGTAAACGTGAAATCCTGGATCATTACCCAGGTATCTTTCCAGAAATCCAGCCGGGACTCATAGATGATGCCATGGGCATTTTTCAACCGGGCAAACCGCTCCAGGATCTGATCCCAGCCGAACCACCCGATGCTCAGGGCGGCGAGTATGATCATGCCCATGATCAGCAATGTGTTGCCCCGGCTAATTCTGCGTTTGAGCAAAAAACCGGTAAACACCAGCAGGGATACCACCGTACTGATCATGGCCCCCCGGGAAAGACTGACAAAAATGGACACCACAATGAGCAGGGCGGATGTGCCGATGAGAATATGGATATTGGCTTTTTCCTGGCTGAATATTTCCGCGATGCCCCGGATCAGCGAAGTGTTGTGGATGCGGGGCCGGTAAAACAAAAAAAGCCCCAGCACCATGGGAAACATCATCTCCATCAACCCGGCATAATGGTTGTGATTGACATAGGGTCCCACCACAATACTGTTGTTGGGGGCATGGCGGAACCACAGGGCCATGTCGGTTGTCAGGTAAAACTGGAGGATGGAGGAAAATGCCAGAAGCCCGCCGAAAATCGCAACAACAAACACGGTGGTCCGGAACAGATCTTTGCGGCAAAGCAGCTGCACCGTGAGAACATAAAACAGCACATAGGTGGTATACCGGAAAAACTCAGCCACTGTTGATGCAGGGTGAAGACTGAGTGTCATAAAAGCGGATGTATCGGTTACGGCCCGGGTGACTGAATGGATCTCAAAGGCTTTGGGAGATAAAAATGCCACAACCGGTGCAGGAAGCGGGACCACCTGAAACAGGATATAACACAAAAATACCAGGAGCGGCACAATGCCGGGCACCTGGTACAGACC
>JAABSS010000502.1 GCA_011390235.1 Desulfotignum sp. | reverse complement strand
TATTCCCTCCTTTGCCTTCGGCCGGACCCAGGAACTGATTTATGTGCTGCATGGGTTGTATAAAAACAATGAGGTGCCCAGGCAGCCCATCTATGTGGACAGTCCCCTGGCATCCAATATTACCCGGGTGTTCGGGGAACATCCGGAAACCTATGACAAAGAAACCCATGCCGCCTTTCTTGAAAAAGGCCTGAACCCGTTTTATTTTGACAAAGTCAGATTTGTACAGAGCGTTGAAGAGTCCATGGCGTTGACCAGGGAACAGGCTCCCCATGTGGTGATTTCCGCTTCAGGCATGTGTGAGGCAGGCCGGATCCTCCACCATTTGCGGTATAAGATACACAACCCCAAAAATACCATCCTGATGGTGGGATATATGGCCGAGCATACCCTGGGCCGGCGTCTTCAGGAATTGGGAGCACAGGCAGCTGAAAACAATAATGCCCAGCATCCCCCTGAAGTTAAAATTCTGGGCAAATCCTATCCCCTGGCCGCCCGGGTGGAAAACATAGACGGATTCAGTGCCCATGGTGACAAACATGAACTGGATAAACTTGTCACAGAATCCAACCTGAATATCGGCAAAATCGCCATTGTCCACGGTGAAGCCTCCCAGAGCAGCGCCTTTGCCCGCCATCTTGAACAAAAAGGGTATGATGTGTTCATCCCGGCTTTCGGGGACGCAATTGCGGTGTAAAATTCCAAAAAACAAGATGAATATATTGGACAAGTGGGATTTGGCACTTATGTTTACAAATGGGTTCGTTTTTCCCGGTAAGGGAAATAATGTGAATGACCGGCTGCTGCACAAAAGGACCAGGAGCCGGCGACCAGGGCGGAAAATTTTGCCCTGAAAGGATTTTTAAAAATGACTGAAACAATCAAGGCAGGCGATACCATTTCCGTGGACTATACGGGAAAAAAAACAGATGGTACCATATTTGATACATCCGAAGGAAAAGAGCCGTTAAAATTTACTGTGGGGGCGGGTATGCTCATCCAGGGATTTGATAATGCCGTTATGGGAATGAAGCCCGGTGAGTCCAAAACCGTTGAGGTTCCCCCGGAAGAGGGATACGGTCCCCGCCATGAAGATGCCATTGTGGACATACCCAGGGAACATATTCCCGAAGAAATTCCTTTGACAGAAGGCATTGTACTCCAGCTTCAGGATCCCCAGGGCCGGCCTGTTCCGGCTACAGTGGCCGAGATCACGGACGAAAACGTGAAAATGGACATTAACCATATGTTGGCAGGGGAAACCCTTGTCTTTGATATTACCGTAAGGGAAACAGGGCTGGAACCTGATGCCCACGCGTGCGGTTCCGGCGGCTGCGGATCAGGAGAAGGCGGCGGATGCAGCTGCTGATTGAGATATTGATATCCGATATCGGGTGTAAACTACTGGTATCGGCGTAGATCAGGCCCGGAATCCGGGCCTGATTTTTAAGGAATTAAAGCATGAAAATCGCCATGTGTCAAACAAACCCGGTATTACTGGATGTTGGTGTCAATGTTGAAAATACCATTGCATCCATAAAAAAGTGCAAGGAAAAAGGCGCTGACCTGATAGTCTTTCCTGAACTGGCCCTGACAGGGTATTTTGTGGGACTGCATTACCATGAGGCAGCCTTGCAGATGGATTCTCCTGAGATCAGACGTATTGCGGCGGCCACCAAAGGGACGGCGGCAGTGGTGGGATTTATTGAAGAATCCCGGTCCATGAATTTTTACAATTCCGCACTGGTGGCAGTGGACGGGCAAATCCAGTTTGCCTATCGGAAACTGAATCTTCCCAATTACGGGGTATTTGAAGAGCGCAAGTTTTTTGCTTCCGGAAAACATATCCGGGTATTCCGGCTGGGCGGGCTGAATATAGCTGTTTTTATCTGTAATGATTTATGGCACCCGTCTTTGCCGTATCTGGGTATTGCCCAGAAAGCGGATATTTTTCTGACCCTGTTTAATTCCTCTGAAGGCTCCATGGCCGATGAATTCAGCAATATGGAAAGCTGGGAAATCATCAACCGGTTTTATTCCAGAATTTTTGGTATTTATAATATCTGTGTCAACCGGGTGGGTGAAGAAGGACCTGAACAGGTACGATGCCGTGCGGCCAAAGACAATGAAACCAGCTTTCCAGATGCTTTCAGACTGCCTGAAGTGCAAAAAACCTACCATTTCTGGGGCGGCAGTGAAATAGTCAATCCCTTTGGCCTGGTTACCCATTCCGCCAAAAAATTTGAGGAAGATACGGTACTGGGCAGTATTTCAAAGAATATGCTGCGCCGCAAAAAAATTGTGCTGCCCTATTTGAAAAATGATGATCCCTATTTTACCCACCGTGAACTGGGACGAATTTTATATGCTCCCGGAGAAAAGCAGCCATGGCAGAGAAAAAAAGACTGATACTGGCAGTGGACGACAACCCCCGGAATCTGCAGTTTCTGGGAAAACTGCTGTCTGACAATGGGTTTGAAGTGGCCATGGCCCAGAGCGGGCAGCAGGCCTTGAATTTCATAATGAAAAATGACCCGGATCTGATTTTGCTGGATATAATGATGCCGGAGATGGACGGCTTTGCGGTCTGTGAAAAGATAAAAGCCGATTTTGCCGTACGCCATATTCCCATCATTTTTCTGACAGCCAAAACCGACAGCCAGGATGTTGTCAGGGGCTTTGAGGCAGGTGGTGTGGATTATGTCACAAAACCGTTTAATTCTGCGGAATTGCTTGCCCGGGTAAAAACCCATGTTGAGATGAAGATTCTCAGGGGGCTTTTGCCCATCTGTTCCCGATGCAAGAAGATCCGCGATGACAAAGGCTTCTGGAAACAGGTGGAGGTATATATCGAAGCCCACTCCCAGGTGAGTTTTACCCATGGTATCTGTCCGGAATGCCTGGACAGGCTGTACGGCGATTCCGACTGGTACCGGAAACACAAAAAATAATTTTTCCTTTTCATTCCTGCTTTTTACCCGGGGTGTTTTTCCTTGCGGCGTGTTGCATTTTTCCAGGATTGCGTTATTGTTAATAAATTATGGAGTGAACCTGAATACAGGAGTGACTATGAGTTGTGTAATCGCCATGGCCGGCAAAGGAGGGGTTGGCAAAACAACCGTTTCCGCGCTGGTTGTCAGATATCTTACAAAGCATTTGAAAGCCCCGGTTCTGGCCATTGATGCCGACCCCAACAGCAACCTGGGAGAAACCCTGGGACTGACCATTGAAAAAACCGTAGGAGACATCCGGGAAGATTTTATGAAAGATCCCCAGGGCGTGCCTTCCGGCATGGACAAGGTCCTTTATCTGGAAATGCTCATGAACCAGGTGCTCATCGAACAAAAGGAATTTGACCTCCTGGTCATGGGTCGTCAGGAAGGCCAGGGCTGTTACTGCATGGTTAATAATATTTTGAACCGGTTTGCCGAAGAACTGGAAAGCAATTATAAATACCTGCTGGTGGACAATGAAGCCGGCATGGAACATTTGAGCCGCCGTACCAGCGGAAAAGTGGATATGCTGCTCATGGTCACGGATTACGCCCTGCGGGGACTGCGGGCCGTTGGCCGGATCAATGAGATGCTGGGTGATCTGAAACTGGATGTCCGGCAGAAAGGACTGGTGGTCAACCGGGCCCCGGATCAGCTGAACCAGGCATTTTTAGATGAGGTGGAACAGATCGGGGTGCCCTTGCTGTGCACAATTCCCCAGGATGACCACCTGCTCGAATTTGACATGGAACAACGTTCCATGCTGGAACTGCCTGATGACTCTCCTGCGGTACTGGCGGTGGACAACCTCATGGAAAAAGTTATGCAGCAGGTGGTGGCCTGATCATGGGATATGTGTTTGATTTCAAAGAGGCCCAGCAATATGATGCCTGGTTTGAACAGGCGAAAAACCGCCATTGTCTGGACCTTGAAATCAAGCTGATAATGGCTCTGCTGGATCTGCAAACAGGCCAGCGCATCCTTGATATCGGGTGCGGGACCGGCATGAGCCTTTCGCCCCTGCTGGACAAGGGGGTGAGCCTCACCGGTATCGATCCGTCCGTGCATATGCTGGACAAGGCCCATGAGCGGTTGAAAAAGCAAGTGGACCTTCACCGGTGCTATGCGGAAGAGCTGCCCTTTGAAGACAATGCATTTGATACCGCCATGTTTTTCACCACCCTGGAATTCACAGACCGACCGGCCAAGGCTGTTGAAGAGGCCTGTCGGGTGGCAAAGGACCGGGTGGTGATCGGGGCACTCAACCGGTATGCTCCTGTGAACATGTACCGGCGGTGCAAAGGGTTTTTTTTCCCCAATATCTATTCCAATGCCCGGTTTTTCAGTGTATGGGATCTCAAGAAGATGCTGTTCAGTATTCTGGGGGATGTACCGGTGCACTGGCGGACCACGGCCCAGTTGCCGTTTGTCCGGGGTAAAATTGTGGCGGGTATTGAAAATAACGGGTGGGTGCAGCGGTCTTTTTGCGGGACATTTATCGGCATGCGGATCAAACCTGTGCCCAAGTTCAGGGTCCGGCCCCTGCCGTTGAAAATCAAAAAACAAAAAATTCACCAGCCGGCCACAGGCCTGGTCACCACCTCAAGCGCCAGACAGGGATATAAAACCATTGAAAAACAGCGGCATATATCTGATATGTGACCTTTTTGGCTGCTGATACCCATTGAAAACATGAACATGACTTCCGGTGTGAAAAATAAAATAATGAATTACGGGAAAATGATCAAATTTTCCCATACAGTTTTTGCCCTGCCATTTGCCATGTCTGCCGTGGTCTTTGCCTGGCAGACTCATGTTCCCTCGTTATGGGAACTTTTTTATATCCTTGTGGCCATGGTGGGGGCCCGGTCTGCAGCCATGGGATTCAACCGGATCGTGGATGCGGATATTGACAGAATCAATCCACGAACCGCCATCAGAGAGATTCCGGCAGGAATTTTGTCTGCAAAAGAAGCTTTGGTGTTTGTGGGGATTTCCTGCCTGGTGTTTGTGGGGGCGGCAGCCATGTTGTCGCCGCTTTGTTTTTTTTTGTCTTTTCCTGTGCTTTTTGTATTGTTTTTTTACTCTTATACCAAACGGTTTACCCCGTACTGTCATCTGGTGCTGGGGTTTGCCATTTCCCTCGCACCGGTGGGGGCCTGGGTGGCTGTCACCGGTACTCTCCACTGGGGAATCATCTTTCTTGCGGCAGCTCTCTGGTGCTATATCGCCGGATTCGATATTTTATACGCCTGTCAGGATATCCGGTTTGACAAAGAACAAGGTCTGTTCTCCCTGCCGGTTTTTCTGGGGCCGGTCCGGGCCATGCAGGTTTCTTCTCTGCTCCATCTGATCTTTCTGGGTTTTTTGCTGGCCGTGCATGTCAGTTTTGATATGCATCCGGTATTTCTGGTATTCTGGGCCGCCATTGCCATCCTGATTTTTCTGGAACACCGCCTGGTAAGGCCGGATGATCTTTCCCGGATTCATGTGGCGTTTTTCCATATCAATTCTGCAGTATCTTTGACCTTGTTTGCAGGTATTTTACTCCAGACCTTTTTCAGGGTGTGACCAGATGGGAAAATTACACGCCCGTTTGATTCCGGAGCCGGCACACAACATTTTGCGCGTGCTTCATGACAATGGATATGCCGGCGTTGTGGCAGGGGGTGCGGTACGGGATATGCACATGGAAAAAATCCCCAAAGATGTGGATATATTGACCAATGCATCCATACCTGCCCTTGAAGCCCTGTTCGCCGACCGGAAAATCCGGACCGTGGGAAAAAACTTTCCTGTGTGTCTGATCAATAATATTGAGGTGGCGGCCTGCCGGGCCGGCACAAAAAATTTTCCCGAAGGTGATCTGGGTATGCGGGACTTCACCATCAACGCCATGGCATATGATCCTCTGGAAGATGTTTTTTATGACCCTTTCAACGGCATAAAAGATCTGGAAAACCGGGTTATCCGATTTATCCGGGATCCTGATGCCCGGATTGTTGAGGACCCGGTGCGCATGATACGGGGGTGCCGGTTTGCAGCACTTCTCAATGCCCGGATGGCTGACGCGGCCCACACCGCTATCCAGCATCATGCAAAATCTTTGATCAGGCAGGTACCGGGCGAACGCATCCGCAAAGAACTTATCAAAGCCATGGCCTTGAAAACCCCTTCCTCTTTTTTCACACTGCTGCATACCACCGGACTGCTGTCAGAAGTACTGCCCTGTCTGGACAGGTGTTATGGCCTGGAGGGCGGGCCTTTTCACGGAGAAACCGTTTTTGATCACTGCCTGCTGGTGGGCGATGCCCTTCCTGCCAGGCAGCCTCTGCTGCGCCTGGCAGGGTATCTGCATGATACCGGCAAGAAGGATGCCCAGGGCATCAAGCAGGGCCGGATAACCTTTCACGGCCATGAAACCCATACCAGGACCCTGGAAGCAGACCTGGACCGGCTGCGGTTTTCATCTGCCCGGAAAGCCTATATACTGTCCCTTATCCGGTGTCATATGCGGCCCCTGGCCCAAAAAACCGGGCCCAAATCCGTGCGCCGACTTCTTTCGGTGCTGGCTGCAAGCCGCCTTGATTTTCAAGATTTCATGCGCCTGCGCATTGCTGATAAAAAGGCAAATCTTGCCAAATCGCCTTATACCCTGTCTGATATCCGGGACCGGGTGAAAAAAGTCACAGATGAAATCGCCCGGCAGACGGCTTTTCTTCCGGATGATCTGGATATTACCGGCCATGACATCATGCAAATTTCAGGATTGAAACCCGGGCCAAAAGTGGGCTGGATCAAACAGCAGCTGTTTGAGCAGGTTCTGGATGATCCCGGTCTCAATACCAAAGAATGTCTGGCACAAATGGTGGCAGCCATGGATATTGGCTGATTTTTCCGCCCACCCATGTGCGGCAGGCGTATAGGTTATAGGGTATATTTGACCGGCTCACGTAAAGGAAAAGACAATGGGAGAAATCGTTCTCATCAACATTACGGGCAGGGACAGAACAGGGGTGGATTCGTGTTTTACATGTATCCTGGCCCGGTATGATGTCAAGATACTGGATATCGGCCAGTCAGTCATCCATGAACATATCTCCCTGGGCATCCTGGCTGATATTCCCAGCGCAGAGGATTTTTCTGAAATTTTCAAGGATATGCTGTTTGAAGGTTATAAACTGGGCCTGCATGTGGATATCACGCCGGTGGATCCGGACGGTTATGAAAAATGGGTCCTTGCCAAGGGCAGAGAACGCCGGATTATCACCATTCTGGGCAGGACTGTGAATGCCCGGCAGATAGCTGCCATTACATCGGTTTGTGCGGAAAACAATCTGAACATAGATTATATCACCCGGCTCACCGGCAGGATTTCCCTTCAAAATCCCCAGCCCAAACCCCGGGCCTGCATCCAGTTTTCCGTTTCAGGCACCCCGAAAAATATCAGGCAGATGCGGGGCCGGTTCATGGAAATTTCCCGGACCACCGGGGTTGATATCTCCTTTCATGTGGATAATATATACCAGAAAAACCGCAAACTGGTGGTGTTTGATATGGATTCCACCCTGATCCAGGCGGAAGTGATTGTGGAACTGGCCAAAGTGGCAGGCGTGGGGCAGGAGGTGGAGCATATAACCCGGCTGGCCATGCAGGGAGAAATGGATTTCAAGGAAAGTTTTTGCCGGCGGGTGGCCCTGTTGAAAGGACTGCATCAAAAGGACCTGGAAAAAATAACCCGGACCCTGCCGCTGACCGAAGGCGCTGAACTGGTTACTGCCACCTTGAAACGTCTGGGATACAAGCTGGGAATTTTATCCGGCGGATTTACCTTTGTGGGTGAATATCTGCGCACCAAGCTGGGATTTGATTATGTGTATGCCAATGAACTGGATATGCAGGATAATCTGGTGACAGGCCGGGTAAAAGGAGATATCGTGGACGGGGAAAAAAAGGCGGGTCTTTTGCGGGAGATTGCCCGGAAGGAGAACCTTTCCATTGAACAGACCATTGCCGTGGGTGACGGCGCCAATGACCTGCCCATGATTTCCATTGCCGGACTCGGGGTGGCGTTCAATGCCAAGCCCGTGGTCAGGGAAAAAGCGGACAACACCCTCACCACCATGGGACTGGACGGTCTGCTCTACCTCATGGGCATCCATGAGCGGGAGATTGAAGAATCCAATCCGGAACAAAGAATCTGATGAAA
>JAABSS010000501.1 GCA_011390235.1 Desulfotignum sp. | reverse complement strand
CGGCCCAGCTGAATTTTCTGTTTGTCTGCAAAATCCCTGCAGTCCAGAAAAACCGCCCCGGTTTTTTCCAGCAACTGGTCATTGCCGCTGATATGGTCATGGTGCAGATGGGTGTTTGTGACATACGCTATGGTAATATGATGTTCTTGTGCAAAACCCGTCATATCTGCAACAGCACCGGCATCAATGGCTACGCCCGTGTCTTTTGAAAAAACCAGATACCCCAGGTTGTCTGCACTGTATCTAAACTGGCGTATCTGCATCATCATCCTCCGGGTCATCATCAAAGGGCTCCAAATCCACCCTGTCCTGTTTTATGCCCTCATCAAATTTGTCCACATAGATATCATCGAGTTCATCTTCATCCACTGCTGTATCCAGAAATTCATCTTCCGGCAGATCGCCCAGGTCGTATTCTTCAAAAATCACGCCCACGGCATCCCGCAGATTCCGCTCAAAACTTTCGGCATAATCCCCGTCCGGGTCTGCAAAAAATGCATATTCTTCATCATGTTCTTCCAGCAGATCCAGCAGTTCCGACGCAACCGAGCTGTGATCATCCATATCCTCGCTGTAGGAATCAACGATTTCTGTGAACAGATCATACAGCCCGAACGCATCCACGGCATCACTGATTGTCATCCATTTTGCCATAATACCCCCCCCCTAAAATGCGCTTCACATCTGAGATGTGAACATTGTATTAATCATAACAATAAAACGTTTTGTGTCAAATATCAGATGTTTTTTGTGTCAAATATCTGATATTTTTTTGGGGATGGCAATGGTGAATTCAGTAAATTCTTTCGGGATGGAATCAATATGGATAATCCCCTGGTGCTTCTTGACGGACCGCTGGGCTATGAAGAGCCCCAGTCCTGTACCTTTGTTTCCCTTGTCTGAATAAAACAGGGAAAACACCTCTTTGTGGTATTTTCTGTCCAGGCCTTTGCCGTTGTCCCTGATTTTGAACAGGGTCTGGTTCCCGGTAAATGCAACCTGTATGCGGATTTTCAGATCTTTTTTCCTGTCTTTCACACTGACACAGGCATCCACGGCATTTTCCAGGATTGCCAGACAGGCGGCAAACATGACGGTTCTGTCCATCATGACCAGCACATCACTACTGGGCTGGGGAATATCCAGTTCCAGGGAGATATTCTGCTTTTTCATCCGGGGATCCATGGTGGTGACCAGTTCCTGGATAAAATCAAACACAGATACCGGCTGCATGTCCAAAGGCCGGTCCTTGGAATGAAACAAAATGTCCAGAACCATGTGCCGGATACTGGAGATTTTTTCCTTTACAATATCCCACCCGTCGGAAATCAGGGCAAAGTCCTGCTTTTCCAGACCGGATCTGATGAGGTAGTCGCCGCCGTCCAGTCCGGTGAGCATGCCTTTGATGCCGTGGGAAATGGAAGAAATGTGCAGTCCCAGGGCTGCCAGATGGTCCTGGAGCTGGTGGATCACCGTGACATCGGTGGACATTTCCATGACATGGCTGATATGGCCGTTGTCATCAAGGATGGCTGATGTCTGGATAAAAAAATTGCGGGTGCTGCCGTCTTTGATGGTCACATCCATTTCAGCGGTATGGGACCTGCTGTCTGCAAATGTCTTTTTTACCGGACAATTGTCACAGGGGCTGGTGCGCTGCCTGTACACCTGATAACAGCACATGGCAGGGGTATCTCCGAACTGTTCCTTGAACCGGTTGTTGGATTCGACAATATGAAAATCTTTGTCCTGGATGGTGATAAAAGAAGGAGATTCATTGAACAGCTGGACATAGCGTTTTTCCGATTCAGCCAGTTTCCTGGTTTTTTCCGCCACCAGCCCTTCCAGGTTCCGGGTATATTGTTCCAGTTTCCTGCGGGTGGCGATTCTGTCGTTGGCGCGTTTTAAAGCGATTTCAAGGATATCATTGTTCACGGGTTTGGTGATGAAATCCACGGCATCCATTTTCAGGCTTTCAATGGCAAGCTTCAGGTCTCCGTGGCCGGTGATCATGATCACCTCGATATCCTTGTATGCCTGTTTAATGGATTTGAGCAGTGCAATGCCGTCCATGCCCGGCATCCTGATATCCGTGAGCACAATATCGGGGGCGAGTTTGTCTACAAGCGCACGGCCGGTTTTGCCGTCTGCTGCCGTGTGAACTTCATACCCTGCATCTTCAAGGGTAATGCCCAGAACCTTTCTGATCCCTGCCTCATCATCAACCAGCAGGATTTTTGCTGCCATGAATCACCATCCACCATCTTCAATTAACAGATACACCGGGTTATCACCTCCTTTAAATAGTCTGGATCAGCAGATTTTTCAACATAGTATTTTGGTTCAGGGATATTCAGTTCAGGATCTGTGTTGAGCATTTTCACATAATGGGAAAACGCCTCCTGGTTCACACCGGAAAAAACAATCAGGGGAATCTCTTTATAGGCCGCATGGATTTTCAATTCTTTGTACACCAGACCACCGCCTTTTTCCGGCATCATCACATCCAGGATGATCAGATCCACGCGCTCTTTTGACAGGACATCCAGGCCCTGTCTCCCGTTCCGGGCCAGCACCGGTTCAAGCCCCAGGGACTTGACCATGGTCATCAGATAAAACTGCATATCCATTTCATCTTCCATGATCAGTACCCGCCTGGCTTTCTTTTCTGTGTGCTGTGCCATTTTCTTTTCTTCGGGTTATAATTTGTCCGGCCGGTTCACACTGGCCACGGGACAGGCCGAGCGCAGCACCACCTGTTCCACCGTGGAGCCGAACAGGGCCTCGTCCGGATCCAGCTCCCGTGTGTGATGGGCCATGACAATGAGGTCCCCGCTGACCTCCCTGGCATATTTGAGCAGCTCCACATAGGGAACCCCTTCCCACACCGTAATCTCATAGTTATCAAAGTTGTCCATCACAGACACATAGTGTTCCTGGATTTTGTCTCTGGCTTCTGCAATGCGGGTTTCAATGGATTTTTGCCCCGGTGGAATCCCGGCCTGGGATACCTGGATATCCAGGGCGTGGAACAAATGCAGTTTGCACCCGATATGGCTGGCCATTTTATAGGCAAACTGAAATGCCGCCAGAGAAGCTTTGGAAAAATCTGTGCCGAATATGATCTGGTTGAAATACCAGAAACAGGTTTCACAGGGCCGGGAGATGATAAGTACCGGGCATTTGGCCCGCTGGGCCACCTTCTGCATGGTGGTGCCCACAATGCCCCTGAACCGTTCGGCCGCGGTATCATCCTGTCTGGCATGGGCCCCCATGATGATACAGTCTGCATCCATATTCCTGGCCAGGCGCAGGATTTCCGTGGACGGGATCCCGGCTTTGGCCGCATACACCGGCGTGGTGTATTTGTCCGCCAGGTCCCCGTAGGTGGTCTGCATTTCCTGTTTGATCCAGTCAACATACTCGGGCCCCAGTTCCGCCTCCTCGCCTGTGGCATAGGATTTCACCCGCTGGCTGGCACCCCGGGAGGGTTCTCCGAATACATGAAACAAGGTGAGTTCAGCATCATATTTCTGTGCCAGCTCAAAGGCGATTTTTGCTGCCGCATCACAGGCAGGGGATGCATTTGTGGCAAAAAGTATTTTTTTAAACATAACTTACCTCCTTAAGGTACATTGAATCGGATTAAAGCAAAATGACAGGTCCCAGGCAATCCCTTCCACCAGTTCAAACAATGAATAACAGGTATCATAGGTGAACATGTCCTGGCCATCCCCGAAAATAACATGTTCCAGTTTTCCCAGGGTCAGTTCATGGTGCACCAGGGTTTCCACGGAGAAAAACTTGAGCAGAATCTTTTTTTCATCCTGGATGCCTTTTAAGCTGTTGTAAATCTCCACTCTGGGGGTGCCGGGAAAGCCTTTCATGGCAATGGTTTTATAGAACACAAGTTTCTGGATATCTTCGGATGCGCAGGCATTGGACCCGGCTGCAACGGCAATTTCGAGCAAAGGGGCCAGATAATCGGACAACCTGATAAGATCCGGGTATTGACCGGCCATTTTAAAAAAAGACCCCAATGTGACCCCTTTTTCCAGGCCGATGGTGTTGGACAGCAGCGGCAGTATGTCCGGTGCCATTTTTTTGTCCTTTTTGTAAAGCCAGCCGTCCGGCATCAGGGTAATGGACTCCATCCATATCTCCTTTGGCAGTGTTTTTCAGGATAAGGGCAGCTGGATCCAGAATTTGGAGCCTTTGCCCTCCCGGGTGGTAAAACCGATTTTGCCCTTGTGCTCTTCAACGATTTTTTTGGTGGTCATGAGCCCGAATCCCGTGCCCCGGGTGCCCTTTGTGGTGATAAAATCCGTAAAAACCGCCTGCTGAACGGTTTTGTTCATGCCCATGCCGTTGTCCTGGACCTGATACACAACCGCATCATCCTTTTGCTGTACAAATACATGCACCTGCCAGGGGTGTTCCCGTGCCGCTGATGTATCAAAGGCATCCAGGGCATTGGTGGTCAGATTGAACACACAGGTATGCATGGCACCCGGATCCATCATGACCCGGACATCTTCTTTTCCCAGAAAAGATACTTTCAGGTCAATGCCCATCTGTTTTGCCTGAAGGTCCAGCAGGGCCTTTAGTTCTTTGACCGGCTGATCAGGATGGGTGGGGACAAGGTCCAGGCGGCTGGTTTTGGCATAGTTGAGCAGGTCTAAAGACAGGTTGGTGATCTTATCGATATTTTTTTTCATCATTTCCCAGCCCTTGACCATATATTCCCTGTTTTCGTTTTCAATGCCCTGTTCCAGGATGAAAGACGAACCTTTGAGGCCGCCGGCAATATTTTTTATCACATGGGACATGCCGGCAATGGTCTGGCCGATGGTGCTCAGGGTTTTTGATTCATCAATGGCCCGGTCTTTTTCTTTTATCATATGTTCCAGGTCAATCATATAGCTGCGGATGTTTTTGTTGATGGAAATACGGTCCACCGCTTTTTTCACAGCGGTTTCTATTTCCGCCGCATCAATGGGCTTGGTGATAAAATCAGCGGCCTCATGCTGCAGGCTTTTTACGGCCAGATCCATATCCCCGTGTCCGGTGATCATGATCACTTCTGTTTCAGGAGCAGCATCCTTGATCTTTTTCAATAGTTCTATACCGTCAATACCGGGCATCTTGATGTCTGTAATCACAATATCCGGGTGTTTTTCAAAAAACAATTGTAATCCGGCATCTCCGTTTGAGGCCGGCCATACCGTGAATCCCGCATGGGTGAGGGTGATGTTCAACACACTGCGGATGCCGGGCTCATCATCCACCAGCAGGATAGTATAGGTATGGGTATCTTGGTTCATTGGTTCTGATTTTCCTTGATATTGAACAGGATGACAAAGGTGGCTCCCCCGTCCCTGTTGTTGTGAACACTGATGTCACCCCCTGATTCCTGGATAATGCCGTAGGAGATGGACAGACCCAGTCCGGTACCTTCTCCCACATCCTTGGTGGTAAAAAACGGTTCAAATATCTTGGCAATACTGGACGAGGCAATGCCGGTGCCGGTGTCACTGATCTTCACCTGGATTCTCTGGTTTTCCACAGCCGTTGAAATACTGATCCGCCGCAGTATTTCCTGATCATCTCCGGCATTTTTTGCCTTGGCCACAATGGCATCCCTGGCATTGATGAGCAGGTTGATAAACACCTGTTCCAGGCGCACCGGATCTGCATGAAACGCCGGCAGATCATCTGCCAGATCCCAGGCAACCGCGATCTCCCTGAGTTTGAGCTGCTGGCTGAAAATATCAAATGCCCGTGTAAGTACCTCGTTGATGTGCACTTTTTCTTTTTTAAACACGGTTTTTCTGCCGAACAGCCGCATATGCCCGGTAATTTTTGCAGCCCGGTCCACATGGGATTCGATTTCCTCGGACAGGGTTTTAAGGATGGACCGGTCAATCTGTTCATCAGAAGTGAGTTTTCTGGCAATAAACCCGGATGCTGTCTTGATCACCGACAGGGGCTGGTTGAGTTCATGGGCAACCCCTGTGGCCATCTCCCCCAGGGTGGCCATTTTGCCGGCCTGGACCAGCTGCTGTTCGGTTTCAACAGATCTGGTAATGTCCACTGTGGTGACAATGAGTGCGTTGCGGTTGGCAAATTCCGCCGGCCGGATCCAGATATTCACATAAAGATAGTCATCATCGTTTTTCACGTGCACACACCGCTCATGAAAGGGGATGTTGATATGGGTTTTCACCTGGTCATATTCCCGGGGAGAAGCAAACAAAATATCAAATGCCCTGCCTGCAAGGGCTTTTTTTGCATAGCCGTAAACGGTCTGGGCTGCATCATTGAGATCCAGGATGCACAGGTCTTTTTGGTCCAGAATAAACACGGGATTGGGAATGTTTTTGAAAATGGCCTGGTATTTTTTTTCTGAAATCTGCACCTCTTCTTCCAGGCGCTTTCTGCGGCTGATGTCCAGACTCATTTCCATAGCTGCCATCACCTTGCCGTTTTCATCTTTGAGCGGTGCTGTCTTTACAAACCAGTGGGCAGGTGTGCCGTCTTTGTTGATGCCTGATTCTTCACTGAAATGGGATTTGCCGTCCTGGAAGGTTTTTTCCACCGGGCAATTGCGGCATTTGGTGGTAAGCCCTTTATAGGCGGCATAGCAGTGGTCCCCGTACCTGGGGTTGAACCGCCGCACAAATTCCTGGTTGAATTCCACCAGTTCATAGTTCCTGTTCTGGACGGTAATGGTACAGGGTACCTGCTCAAACAGGTGCTGGTACATGTCTTTCTGCCGGTTCAGGGCCTTTTGTTTTTCATGGATTTTTTCTCCCATTTCATTGATGGCACTGGAAAGCTGCGCGATTTCATCTGCCCAGAGTCTGTGGGGTTCCGCTTCACTGAAATCACCGTCAGCAATCCGCCGGGTGTTTTCTACGAGCCGGGTGATGGGCCGGGTCACCAGAAACAAGATAACCACACAAATGGTCACAGCCAGGGTAAGAAACAGAAAAACAGCGCTCCAGGCGGACATTTTCTTGGCAGACGCAATCTTTTCCCGGATATTTTCCAAAGACACGATCACATCCAGAGAACCCAGTTTGGCCACATCAGAAGGATGGTAATGGCAGTCTGACGTGGCACAGGAGCCGGTATTTTTCACCGGATTGATCAATCCCAGCAGCAGTTCACCGGTGTCAGACTCAAAAATGCGCACCCGGTCCTGGATACGGGTTTTCATCACCGGCGGGTCGGTATGGTGGCAGGTACTGCAGGCCACATCGTCTTTTGTTCTCTTCTGGCCAAGCTCTTCCGGGTTGTTGGAAAACCGGATCTGCCCGTCACAGTTGAATACCCGTATCTCCTTGATATCATTGTATTCCGCCATGGAATTGAGGATATCCTGCATACCTTGGGTGGGGTTGTGCAGCATGGCAAACCAGGTGAGTTTCAATACGGAATTGCAGAATTTGTCCACCTGGGATACGGCTGTATCAAGGAGCTGTTTTTCCCGGTATCTGCTGCTGTAATGGGTCCAGATAAAAATGGAGGAAAAAAGAACAATACCCACCGGGATGAGCAGCTTGAATGCCAGTCCCCTGTTATGCCTTTTTCTTTTTTTCATGCACGCCCTTTATTTTTGGATTCACCGGCTCAACACCTGCCTGACCTTTTCCAGGACTTCATCTGCATCAAAGGGCTTGGCAAAAAATCCTTCTGCTTTGGGTATGGAATGCTTCCGTCCGGACAAACCGGATATAACGATCACCGGGGTGGTATATCCTTTTTTGGATATTTTCCGGAAAAACCGGGGTCCCCATTCTTCGGGCATCTCCAGATCCAGGGTGATAAGATCCGGCTTCTGGGCCAAAAATACATCCATGGCCTGTTTGCCGTCATCGGCAATACAGGTCTCATACCCGTTGTCGGCAAACAGCGCCTCCAGATATCTGGTAATGGCAGGATCATCATCCACGATCATAATTTTTTTTGACATGGTCCCTCCTTATTCTTTTATGTGGCATTCCCCACACAGAACAGGGCCCTTGCCCCGATCAAAGTGGCAGTCCCTGCACAGGTTGTGATAGGCGGCTTCCAGGGGCATCTGGTTATCAGGTGCGGGTTCCGTACCGTGGCAGTCGGAACAGTAATAATCCTCACTGCTTTCGCCGGGCACCAGTTCACCCTCTTCATATACATGGTGACAGATGCTGCAGTCATCATCCAGGTCCATGATGTGGTCA
>JAABSS010000500.1 GCA_011390235.1 Desulfotignum sp. | reverse complement strand
GACACTGCGTTTTTTGAAGAGATCGTGGCCCTGGCCAAGCGATTCAAATTCATGGTGATCAATGATTTTGCCTATTCCATGATCACCTTTGACGGATACAAAGCCCCCAGTTTTCTGGAGGCTCCCGGGGCCAAGGATGTGGGGGTGGAATTCGGCTCGTTTTCCAAATCCTACAACATGGCCGGCTGGCGCATCGGCTACTGTGTGGGCAATGAACAGATCGTCAAGGCCCTGGGGCAGATCAAGGGATATTTTGACTATGGTATATTCTCGGCCATCCAGGTGGCGGGTATCATTGCCCTGCGGGACTGTGATGACACTGTCCCGGTGCTGGCCAAAACCTATGAAACCAGACGGGATGTGCTGTGTAACGGCCTGTCCCGCATGGGATGGGATATCACCCCGCCCAAGGCAGGCATGTTTGTGTGGGCAAAAATTCCGGCACCCTTTGACAAAATGGGGGCCATGCAGTTTGCCATCGAGATGATGGACCGGGCCAATGTGGCGGTTGCCCCGGGCACCGGGTTCAGTGAGGAGGGCGAAGGGTACCTGCGCCTGGCCCTGGTGGAAAATGAGGAGCGGTTGCGCCAGGCCATGCGGCAGATGAAAAAAGCCATGGATACCCTGGCAGCAGAATTATAAATAAAAAGACCTGATATCCGCATCTTTTTTCAGGGATATCAGGTCTTTTTATATTTACGAGAAATTTCTTCAAAGTAACTTCCCGTGAAGTTACTTGTCAGTTCGGTCTGGGTGCGCACAGGGATGGATATCTAATAATCCAGAGAAGATACCTCCAAGGCGTGTTTCTGGATAAAGTTGCGGCGGGGCTCCACCTCTTCTCCCATGAGCAGGGTGAATATTTCGTCCGCTTTTTCCGCATCATCGATGTTCACCTGGAGCATCATGCGCTTTTCCGGGTTCATGGTGGTATCCCACAGCTGTTCCGCGTTCATTTCCCCCAGACCTTTGTACCGCTGGATGGTAACGCCTTTTTTGGCTTCTGCCATGATAAAGGCATACAGGTCGTCAATGGTGGAAAATTCATGCTTGATTTTGGCATCTTCCTGTTTGGACATGATGCAGAACGGGGGTTTGTTGAGCTCCGCTATCTTTTCATAACTTTTGAGCATCTGCTTGTAGTCGCTGGTGGCCAGAATTTCCCTGCCCACCCGAAGCAGAAACTGTTTGCCTTCCTGGTCATAAATATCCATTTCATAGATGCTGCGCTCCTGGTCATATTCGATCTCTCTGGGCTGGTACCCGGCTTTTTCAAGGTCTTCTGACAGGACCTCGAAATTGCAGCGTTTTTCTAAGAAAAACTTGTCTTTCACCCCGTGGTGGATGACCTTGAGCAGCATGCCTGTGTCAAAATCGCGTTTGCGCAGCAATGATACCGCATTGAAATAATAGGTCATGTCCAGCATGAACTGATAGAATTTTTCCTCAGGGACCGGCTCTGTCTGGTTGTTGATGTACAGATCCTTCTGGGAGGCAATGCGCTGGATCAGGTACTGGGAATATTCCTCCTCATTTTTCAGATACAGCCCGCTTTTTCTGGATCCCACCCGGAACAGCGGGGGCTGGGCAATATACAGATAGCCTTTGGCAATCATCTCAGGCATCTGGCGGTAAAAAAAGGTGAGCAAAAGGGTCCGGATATGGGAACCGTCCACGTCGGCATCGGTCATGATCACCACCTTATGGTACCGGATCTTTTCCACATCATATTCTTCTTTTCCGGCACCGGTGCCCAGAACAGTGATGATGTTCTTGATTTCATCGCTGCGCAGAATCTTGTCAAACCGAGCTTTTTCCACATTGAGAATCTTGCCCTTCAGGGGCAGGATAGCCTGGAACCTTCTGTCCCTTCCCTGTTTGGCAGATCCGCCGGCAGAATCTCCCTCCACCAGGAACAGTTCTCTTTCTGCCGGATCTGCAAACTGGCATTCAGCCAGCTTGCCCGGCAGGGTGGAATCCATGAGGGTCCCTTTTTTTCTGGCCAGTTCCCTGGCGCGTTTGGCAGCATCTCTGGCCCTGGCCGCATCCACTGCCTTGGAGATGATCTGTTTGGCCACAGCGGGATTTTCTTCTAAAAACTGGCCCAGTTTCTCATTGAGCATAGATTCCACGATACCCTTGACCTCGTTATTGCCCAGCTTGGTCTTGGTCTGGCCTTCGAACTGGGGCTCCATGATCTTCACGGAAATGATCACGGCCAGACCTTCGCGCATGTCATCGCCGGAAAGCTTGAGGTTCTGCATGTTTTTGGGCAGGGTTTTGGATCCTGTGATATAGGCATTCACCGTCCTGGTGAGGGCGGCCTTGAAACCGGACACATGGAACCCGCCTTCAATGGTGCGTATATTGTTGGCATAGGAATACAGTTTTTCCTTGAAGGTGTCATTGTACTGGATGGCCACCTCCACCTGGACATCTTTTTTATCCCCCTCGATGTGGATGGGATCATGCAGCGGGGTGGTGGATCTGTTGAGGTACTCCACAAAGGATACAATGCCGCCTTCATAGAAAAAATCATCTTTTTGGGCAGACCGCTCATCTTCGATGATAATCCTGACCCCTTTGTTCAAAAATGCCAGCTCCCGCATGCGGCGGGACAGCACCTCATAATCGAATTCATTTTCATTCATGATGGTGAAATCCGGGATGAATCTGATCCTGGTCCCTTTTTTCACGGTATCGCCTTTTATCACAAGGTCGGTGAGTTTATGGCCCCGGGAATAGGTCTGGTGGTAGATTTTCCCGTTTTTATACACCTCCATTTCCAGGTGCTGGGACAGGGCGTTTACAACGGAAATGCCCACACCATGGAGACCGCCTGACACTTTATAGGAATCCTTGTCAAATTTTCCGCCGGCATGCAGCTTGGTCATGACCACTTCACAGGCCGGGATATGCTCTGTTTCATGCATTTCAACCGGAATACCCCGGCCGTTGTCAATCACACTCACGCTGTTGTCCGGGTGGATGGTGATGTTGATGGTGTCGCAATGGCCGGCCATGGCCTCGTCAATGCTGTTGTCCACCACCTCGTACACCAGGTGATGCAGTCCTTCCATGTCCACGTTGCCGATATACATGGACGGTCTTTTGCGGACTGCTTCCAGTCCTTCTAAAATCTTGATACTGTCTGCGTTGTATTCTTTTGTCACGTTGTTTTCTTTCATGATAAATGCATTGCCATTATGGCACAAATAAGGTTGTCATCATCCTGGGCCTTGATGATGCACGGTGTTTTGACCTCTTTTATATGGAGCACCACTGTGGGCTGGTCAAACAGGTTCAAGGCATCCATAAAATATCTGGGGTTGAAGGCGCTTTTTATCTCTTCACCATCATATCCGATCATCATACGTTCCTTGGATTCTCCAATTTCCGGGTTGGTGATGGTGACGGTAAGTTCGTCTTCCTTGAAATTGAAAATCACGGTTTTGTAATCATCTGATGTCAGAATGGACACCCGCCGCATGAGCGTATAAAACATGGCACGGTCCACGTCTATGCCTGTCATGACCTCCATGTTTATGATGGGCCTGTAATCCGGGTATTCTCCCTGCAGCAGTTTGATCATAATGGATTCATTGACCCGCTGAAAAATAAAGTGGTTGTCCTTGATGCCCACCCGGATGGTTTCAGACGTGTTATCAATGAATTTATGCAGTTCTGACAGCCCTTTTTTGGGAATAATCACATCCTCTTCAGGCAGGACAAGATCCCCGGTGTACGGGGCATCATAACAATGCAGGCGCCTGGAATCAGTGGACACCATGCGCAGAAAGGGAGTGTCATTCTTTGTTATTTTTTCTATCAAAGCACCCAGTACATAGATGCGTTTTTCATCCCCAAGCGCGGATACAACAGAGGCTGTCTCCACCATTTTGCGCAAGTCCCGGGCATTGATGTCAATGAAATCAACATTTTCAATCACCGGGGTTTCCGGAAAATTTTCATAATCAGAAGACACAATATGGAACAGGCTGTCCCCTTTACCGATTTCCACCCACCGGTTTTCCACTTCATTCACCGGAATGGTATTGTCCGGGTATTCCCGGATGATTTCAAAAAACTTTTTGGAGTTGATGGACAAGATGCCTTGTGTTTCCACCTGGGCATCATAGGTCCCGGTAAATACGGTTTCCAGGTCATTGGCAGTGATGATGATCTGGTCTTCCATGGCCTTGATCAAAACGTCTGATGTAATGCTCAGACTTGTTTTTCTGCCGGTGATACCTTGAATTTTTGAAAGAATTTCCAGGACTTCTTTTCTGTCAAATGAAAATCTCATTCAGGTTTCCTTCTTTTATGTATTGTATATCCCCAAGATATTTATATCAAAACAGGGCAATTATCAATTGATAAATATTGTGGTTATTTGTTTATAATTGAATTTTAAAAAATAATAATAACAATAAGGGGTGTTCATATGTTTAAAACTTTTTAGTCAATTGAATTTACATTATATTTTTATAATTTTATTGTTGAAATTATGTTGGTATAAAGCACAGAGGTCACAGGTTTTGTACCCCTGCTGCAAAAGGTGTTCAAAAAGGGGCGAGTTTGAACATTTTTTGAACATAATTTTAATCATTGTATATCCAGGCGCGCATCTGGGTTAAGCCTTTGTTTTTCCAGTCATCTGCTATGCGCTGGTCCAGGTAAGCCAAAAACAGGGTGTCAATAACCTGTGTGATCCTGAACAGCAACAGGGCTTTTTCAATTACCATGCCCTCAAGTTCATCATCAGAGCCGTCCCCGCCGGCAGCAGGGGTTTTCAGCCCGGTAATATTAAAGCTCTCCCCTTTGATGGTGAATTTGTATTCCTCTTCCTGGCCTAGTGTACACACCAGATTCATTTCCGTGACCTTGGCCCCTTTTTTCAAGGCAGTGGTGCCTTCTTCCAGCCCGGCCCGGTCCCCTTTGATGGTGATTTTTTCCTTGGATTTATCTCCCAGCGTATTTTCCAGGACCAGAGAATTGCCGATATGAAAGGCAACCGGGTCTTTGGATGCCATGATTTGGGTAATATTCTGGTCTGTTTCAATGACAAACCACAGCCAGGTTAAAAATTCATTTCCTAAAAAACCGTATTTATTGTAAGCGGTTGCAATGTCCAGCATGGGCTACCTCGAATGGTGTAAGGGGGTCAGGGTCATAATCCGGTCTTTCTGCGCAGATGAAAAAGCAGATTTTGTTTCAACCAGGGTATAGGGAAAAATGCGGATGGGTTTAAGGGTAAAGGATTTTAAAAAGATGGTTTCAAAAAATTCATTGGCTGCCTTCTGGGTGGTGAGCAAAAAAAGGTCAGCTGATTCATAGTTCCAGAGAATATCATATACATTGGGAATGGAAGGCATTTTGTGCATGAGCACATCCATGATCATTTCCTTGATTTCTGATTTTTCATTTTTGGAAACAAAATCTCTGCCGGATTTTTCCTTTTTCTTTTCAATTTCAATGGCCATCTGTTTTTGCACCAGTTTGGCAGGGATCGATTTTTTATCTATGCGCAAAGAAAAAAGAAAGTAGCTGCCGAAAACAAAGGAAAATTTTTCAAAATCCGGCAGATACGGACTTTCAAAGGGGGTCCAGCCGGCGGAGATCTCCTCGTATTCATTTTCCAGCTTCGGGATGGCATTTTTGATCAATCCCTGGCGCACCTGTTCCATGGGTTCACTGTCAAATGTATTCTGGATGTGATACCGGCTCATGGAAAGAGAGGTGGATAAAAATCCCATGTAAACTCCTTGTCATATTATGTGGTAAGGTATTTTTTTTATTAAAAATTAAATTCAAAAACAAATCAAAACACCCTATCATATTTTTTAACAAAAGCATAGGGAATAGATGGATACGGCATTTACAATTTTGATAATTTATTGTATGACTTACAGGTTATATTGGGATTTTTATACGTTCGCATAAAACCACAAGAGGTGAAAATGATGAAAAAAAGCATGCAGACAATTGACGGGAATACCGCTGCAACCCATGTGGCCTATGCCATGAGTGAAGTGGCAGCCATATATCCCATTACCCCATCGAGTCCCCTGGGGGAAATCGCAGATGCCTGGGCCGCAAAGGGCCGCAAAAATATTTTCGGCCAGGTGCTGGATATCAAACAGATGCAGTCGGAAGCCGGGGCAGCCGGGGCTGTGCATGGTTCTCTGGCCGCCGGAGCCCTGACCACAACCTTTACCGCCTCCCAGGGGCTGCTGCTTAAAATTCCCAATATGTACAAAATATCCGGGGAGCTGCTGCCCTCTGTTTTTCATGTAACGGCCCGGTCCATATCAGCCCATGCCCTGTCCATATTCGGTGACCACCAGGATGTGATGGCAGCAAGACAGACCGGGTTTGCCATGCTGGCATCCTCATCGGTCCAGGAAGCCCAGGACCTGGCCCTGGTGGCCCATCTGGCCACAATAGAGGCACGGGTGCCTTTCCTGCATTTTTATGATGGGTTTCGCACCTCCCATGAGATCCAGAAAATTGAAATGATTGCCTATGAAGAAATGGCATCTTTGTTTAACTTTGAAGCCTACAAAGCATTCAAAGCCCGGGCCGTGAATCCGGAACACCCGGATACAAGGGGCACAGCCCAGAACCCGGATATCTATTTTCAGGGCAGAGAAGCGTCCAATCCATATTATCTGAAAGTACCGGCCATTGTAAAAGCCTATATGAAAAAAGTAGGCGATCTGACCGGCCGCCGGTACAACCCGTTTGATTATGTGGGTGATTCCCAGGCGGATCATATCATCGTGGCCATGGGATCGGCCTGTGAAGCCATTGAAGAAACCATTGCATGCCTCAATGCGCAGGGACAGCGCCTGGGACTGGTTAAAGTGCGGCTGTACAGGCCCTTTGACACCCGGGCGTTTTTGCAGGCCATTCCATCCACCGTGGAAACCATAACGGTTCTGGACAGAACCAAGGAGCCCGGTGCCATCGGAGAACCTTTGTATACGGATGTGTGTACCGCTTTCATGGAATACGGGGAAGGCCCGAAAATCATCAGCGGCAGGTACGGGCTGTCTTCCAAGGAGTTCAATCCCTCCATGATCAAGGCGGTATACGACAACATGGGATCCATTTCCCCGAAAAACCATTTTACCGTGGGTATTGTTGATGATGTCACCCATACCTCCCTGGAAGTGGAAAAAGGATTCAACCCGGCACCGGAAGGCACCATTGCCGCAAAATTCTGGGGACTTGGTTCCGACGGTACAGTAGGTGCCAACCAGTCCGCTATCAAGATCATCGGGGACAATACCGATAAATTCGCCCAGGGCTATTTTGCCTATGATTCCAAAAAATCCGGGGGATTGACAGTGTCCCATCTGCGGTTCGGGGATGTGAAAATCAAATCCACCTATCTGATTGAAAATCCGGATTTCGTGGCCTGCCATAAATCAAATTATGTGCAGATATATGATGTGCTCAAGGGCCTCAAGGAAGGGGGCACCTTTCTGCTCAACTCCCAGTGGTCTGTCAAAGACATGGAAACCCAGATCCCCGGGGATGTGCGCAAAACCATCTATGACAAAAAACTCAATTTCTATAATATTGATGCTGTGGCCATTGCTGAAAAGATCGGCCTGGGCAACCGCATAAACATGATCATGCAGACCTGTTTTTTCAAATTGTCCAATGTACTGCCCGTTGATGAAGCCATTGCCCTGCTTAAAGAAGACATCAAGGTCATGTTCGGCAAAAAAGGGGATGCGGTTGTGAACATGAACATCGAGGCTGTGGACAAAACCCTGGAGAACCTGAACAAGGTGGATGTTCCCGCCTCCTGGAAAGACGGGGTAGGGCAGGAAACACCGGCAGATCCGGCCACACCCTTTGTGGAAAACGTCATGCGCAAAATCAATGCCCAGGAGGGGGATGACCTGCCGGTATCGGCATTTTCCGTGGACGGCGTATTTGAACAGGGAACGTCCAAATATGAAAAACGCGGGGTGGCCATCAATGTGCCGGAATGGATACCGGAGAACTGCATCCAGTGCAACCAGTGCGCCTTTGTCTGTCCCCATGCCGCCATTATTCCCATTGTTGCCACGCAAGAAGAACTGGCAGGAGCACCCGAGACCTTTGTTACGGTGGACGGTAAAGGCAAGGGCATGGAAGACTATACATTCAGAATCCAGGTCAATCCCCTTGACTGCCAGGGCTGCGGCAACTGCGCAGATATCTGCCCGGC
>JAABSS010000499.1 GCA_011390235.1 Desulfotignum sp. | reverse complement strand
GAGGCCGGGTTCCGGGGATTTCTGGTGTATGACGAAGGGGTGCTGTTCCTCCTCAACAAAATGCGGGAAGAAGGCCTGATTCCCAAAGAGACCATATTCAAGTTTTCCGTATTCGGCGGATACTGCTCCGCAGCCGGCGCCAAGGTCGTTGAAAGCATGGGGGCCAACTCTTTGAACCCCATTTCCGATGTATCCCGGCCCATTTTGTCTTCCATCCGAAAGGCGGTGGACATTCCTCTGGATATCTACACCATTATCGTGAACTCATTCGGCGGCAACTTTCGGGGGTATGAATGTCCGGAAATTGCAAAAGTGGCCTCCCCGTGCTATTTTAAATTTGAACCCGGCACCTCGGAGGGTGATATTTACATGCCCTGGGTGACAGAAGAGTGGCATGCCGGTTTTATCAAGGAAAAAGTAAAGATCGCCGCCATTGTCATGGAACTGATGGAACGGCATGCACCGGAGATGAAAACCTCTCC
>JAABSS010000498.1 GCA_011390235.1 Desulfotignum sp. | reverse complement strand
AGCAGGACACCAATCATGGATATAGAAAAATTATTTGCAACAAGAAACCAGGGGGTGGAATGGTCCGGCATCCGCATCATGTTTGCCATGGCAGACAAGATCGACGGTGTTGTGAACTTAGGGATCGGCCAGCCGGATTTCGACACCCCGGAACATATCCGGGATGCGGCCAAAATTGCCCTGGACAAAGGATTTACCCGATACCCCCCGGCCAGCGGATTTGCCGACCTCAGAGAAGCTGTGGCAAAAAAACTGGCCGAAGAAAACAAAATTCAGGCAGACCCGGACGCGGAAATCTTTATTTCCGTGGGTGCCATGCAGGGGATCTTCAATATCATGCTCCATCTGCTGAACAAAGGCGACGAGGTGCTGGTTGTGGATCCGGGATATGATTACTACTCCCAGATCCGGCTGTTCGGCGGGGTGCCGGTGCGCATTGCTGCCAGAGAGGAAAACCGGTTCAAGATCGACCCCGAAGAGGTGGCACAGGCCATCACCCCGAAGACCAAGGCATTTATCCTCAACACGCCCTCCAACCCCACCGGTGCCATATTTGACAGGGACATCCTGGAAAAAGTAGCAGCCATATGCCAGAAGCATGGCGTTATTGTCATTTCCGACGAGCCTTATGAGCACATCCTGTTTGACGGCAACAACCATGTATCCATCGGCAGCCTGGACGGAATGCAGGATCTGACGGTTTCCATCTACACCCTGTCCAAATCCTATGCCATGACCGGGTGGCGGGTGGGGTATGTGGCGGCCCATAAAGCCATTATCGCGGAGATGGAAAAACTCATGGAGCACATGGTATCAGGGGTGACCAGCGTTGCCCAGCGGGCGGCCCTGGCCGCTATCGAAGGATCCCAGGCGTGTGTAAAACAGATGGTGGAAAGATATGCCAAACGCCGGGATCTTGTGGTTGACGGATTGAACAGCATCAAGGGTATCTCCTGCATCACACCGGAATCCACGTTCTACGCCTTTGCCAACATCTCATCATTTGGCATGTCCTCCTGGGAATTTGCCCGGCATATGGTGGAAAACCACAAGGTGGCCATGGTGCCGGGATCCATTTTCGGTAAAAACGGCGAAGGATTTGTGAGAATTTCCTTTGCCACCAGCTCCGAAAATCTCCAGGAAGCCTTAAAACGTATAGAAAAAGGAGTGGCAAAATGACCCTGTTTTCCCGCACCGAATATATGGACCGCATCACAAGGACCAAGACAGCCATGGCAGACCGGGGCATTGGGCTTCTGGTGGTGTGTGATCCGGCCAACATGAACTATCTCACCGGATATGACGGCTGGTCCTTTTATGTGCCCCAGGCAGTCCTGGTGATCGATGACCAGGAGGAACCTTTGTGGATCGGCCGGAACATGGATGTCAACGGGGCGGTGCATACCGCGTTTATTAAAAAAGAAAACATGATCGGGTACCCGGATGACTATGTCCAGTCCCCTGTCAAGCACCCCATGAACTTTGTGGCCGACTTTATCAAACAAAAGGGCTGGGATAAAAAAACCATTGGTGTGGAAACCGATGCCTATTACTACACCGCCAGAAGTGATGCGGAACTGAAAAAAACCCTGGGAAAAGACACACTGGCAGATGCGAATCTGCTGGTGAACTGGGTGCGCATCATCAAGTCTGAAGCAGAGATCGCCCTGATGCAGCAGGCAGGCAAAATTGCGGAAAAAGTGATGGCCACGGCCCTGGAAAACCTGGTGCCCGGCCAGCGGGAATGCGATGCCGTGGCTGCGGTATTCCAGGCCCAGGCATCGGGAACGCCCGAATTCGGCGGGGATTATCCGGCCATCGTACCCATGATGCCCACAGGAGAAAAAACCTCAGCCCCCCATCTGACCTGGACTGACGACCCTTACCAGGCCGATCAGGCAGTGAACCTGGAACTGGCAGGGTGCCGACACCGGTACCATTGCCCCATTGCCCGCACCGCGTTTCTGGGATCCCGTCCGCCGCAGAAACTGTCGGATCTGGCAGACATCACTGTGGAGGGATTGAACCTGACCCTGGATACCATTACACCGGGCATGACCGGTGAAGATGTCGAACGGGTATGGCGGGAGCACATCGCAAAAAAAGGGTTTGAAAAAGAATCGCGCATCGGCTATTCCATGGGCCTGAACTATCCGCCGGACTGGGGGGAGCACACCGCCAGCCTGCGGCCCGGAGACAAGACCGTTCTGGCCCCCAACATGACCTTTCACATGATATTGGGCATGTGGATGGACAATTTCGGGTTTGAGTGCTCTGAATCTTTCCAGGTCACGAACACCGGGGCAAAACCGTTTGCCGATTTTGAACGCAAACTTTTTGTCATTGCTTAGATAAAGGTTGACCTGATTTATGGACCCTATCAAAAAACGCATCCTGGAGCTGACAGATGAAATCATAGAACTCCGGCGGCATTTTCATATGAACCCGGAGTTGGGATTCCAGGAGTTTGAGACCGCGAACAAGATTGAAAACTTTCTTCAGAATCTCGGATATGAAACCATCCGGATGGCCAAAACAGGGGTGGTGGCCATGCTTGACAGCGGCAGACCCGGACCGGTATTGATGCTGCGGGCAGACATGGATGCGCTGCCGATCACGGAAACCAGCGAGGTGGCGTACAAATCCAGAAATGACGGGGTGATGCATGCCTGCGGTCATGATGCACACATGGCCATGCTTCTGGTGGCTGCCAGGGTGCTGAGAGAAAACAAATCATATCTGAATGGTACAATCAAATTTGTTTTTCAACCCAACGAGGAAATCGCCGGCGCCATCCATATGATCGAAGACGGGGTCCTGGAAAATCCCAAAGTCGATGCCGTGATGGGTATCCATGTCTGGACACCGGTGGATTCAGGAAAAATCGCCATCACTGCCGGACCGGTCATGGGGGGGCTGGATGTCTTCAAAATCACCATCCACGGCAAAGGCGGTCATACCGGTGTCCCGGAAGACGCCATCGATCCCGTCATTGCCGCGGCAAATCTTATCCAGACAGCACAGATCATCCAGACACGGGAGATCAGCAACCTGAAAGCCACCGTCATCATGTTCGGAAAGATCCACGGCGGCACCAAAAGCAATATCATACCGGAAAAAGTGGATTTGGAAGGGTCCATCCGATTTCTCTACCCGGGGGGGGCGGACAGTGAAGAGAAACCGACACAGCGGTTCATCCGTATTGCCGAGCAGGTATGCGCCACCCATCGGTGCTTCTGTGACATCGATATCACCCATGAGAACATACCTTTGATCAACCACAAAGAGATGACCGACCTGGCAAGGGAAACCGCTGAAGAGGTGTTTCCGGAAGCCAATGCCATTATCGACAACCACACCATTGCCAGTGAGGATTTTTCAGAATTCAGCGCAAAAGTACCCGGGGTATTTATTTTCCTTGGTGCGGGAAACAAGGATGCCGGGATGAATCTGTCCCACCACCATCCTGAATTTGATATCGATGAGTCGATTCTTCCAAAGGGCGTGGAAATGTTTGTGCGGGGGGCACGCCATTTTTTTGAACAGGCGGACCGATTGTCATTTTTAATACAACCCTCAAGTGATAAGGTGAGCTGGTGAAACCAGGTCCAGTGAAAACAGGTCCAGTGAAAACCAGCGTAACCAAAAACCTGTATATTAACCCCAAGAAAAAAAGGAGTTGAACAATGAAACACTTTATGAGCTTGAAAAAGCTAAACGCATTACTGACAGGGTGTCTGCTGATCGCAGCAACAAGTATCAGCGTGTATGCAGCGGAGTGGAAGTATGCCATGGGAGAGGGGGAGAGTGATCCCCAGGGGATCTATGCCACGGCGTTCAAGGACTTTATTCAAGAAAATTCCAGACATACCATCAAAATCTATCCCGTTGGAAGCCTTGGGGAAGAGGCCGACATGCTGGAACAGACCAAAGCCGGAATCCTGCAGTTTTTAGGGCAGTCCACCGGTTATATGGGGGGAACCATTCCTGAGATGGACCTGTTCACACTGCCCTATGTCATGCCCACGGACACGAACCAGCTTGATTATTTTTTCAAAAACTCCAAAGTCATCAATGAAATGCTGCCGCCGATTTTCAACCAGCACGGACTGGAGCTGCTCTCCATCTTCCCGGAAGGGGAAATGGCGGTGACAACATTTGAGCCATTTCATTCACCAGCGGATCTGGAGGGAAAAAAGATGCGGGTCATGCCGGGGTCCCCCATCCTGGTTGAAACCTATCAAGCGTTTGGTGCATCGCCCGTACCCATGACCTGGGGGGATCTGATCGGTGCACTCAAGACCAATATGGTGGATGGCCAGGAAAATCCCACGGTATGGATCGAAGCCTATGGTCTGGATCATTTGACAAACGTATTGACTTATACCGGACACGGACACTTCAATGCATCTGCATCAGCGAACAAGGCATTTTTTGACGGACTCAGTGAAAGAGACAAAAAACTGGTTCTCGCCGCAGCCGAGCATGCACACAAAGTAATCCTGAGCGAAGCGCAAAAGCTGGATGCGTACGGCCTTGGCCGCATTGTCAGAACCAACCCGGACTTTACGATTGTCACACTCACCAAAGAAGAGCGTGTGCCATTCAAAGAAGCGGCAAAAGAGGTACAGGCTTTGTTTGCATCAAAGAGCGATTCAAACAAAAAACTGCTGGATCAAATGATGGCCGATCTCAAAGAAGCGGAAGAAAACGCGGAATAATACCGCAATCGACTGTCTGCTGCTCCAAGAGCAGCAGACAGTTTTGAAAATGGAGAGGACAGCAAAATTACCCGGGCTTTTTATGCGCCCTCTATTTTGCAGTTCAGGAGAAAAGATGGATGAACCAGAAGGAAAAAGCCACAACCCGTTACTGAAAACGCTTGATTTTATCGATGGACTGCTCAGCAGGTTTGAAGGGATCATGCTGGCTCTCGGAGTGATCGCCATGACTGTCAATACCATTGCCGCAGTGATCAGCCGGTATGTTTTCAACAGTGCCATCACAGTCACCGACGAGCTGAACATGATATTTATCGTTGTGGTGACATTTGCAGGATTGAGTTATGCCGCACGCAATGGGCGGCATATCAGGATGTCTGCCATATACGACGTAATGCCTGTAAAAATCCGCAAAGCATTAATGATTGGAATGACTGCAGTAACCTCAGCGTTCATGTTCTTTCTGTCGTTTTATGCCTACAACTATATTGTCGAGGTATACCAGAGCGGGCGGATCTTACCGGCCCTGGGGCTGCCGGTATTTTATATCTATTTGTGGGTTCCCATCGGGTTTGTTGTGACAGGATTGCAGTATGCGTTTACAGTGGTGAAAAATCTGACACAAAGCGATATCTATCTTTCGACCTCTGTCAAAGACGGATATGCTGACACAGATAATGATGTTGAGATTTAAGGTATGATGATGAGATTTCATATAAAGAAAATATTCCTGCTGATTGTTTTCAGTTGCCTGTTGAGTCCCCCTGTTTTGGCATCAGATCCTGTCACACTGGCCATTGAAGAAACAGTCATCGAGCAGAAAACAATACTTTTTCTGTACGGCTATGCCGAAGGTGTGGACAGATGGCAAGAGGTGCGTGTCACCTTACGAGACAAGAACGACAAACGTATTGAACTGACGGCAGAAATCAATAATTTCGGCAACTGGGGCGTTGAAGAGGTGGATATCGGCACTCTCAGTGACGGCACAATCACCATTACCGCAATGCTGAAAGATGACACGGGAAAAACAATGACACAAACCACTGCAACGGCTGTTCTGGATACCAGTTTCAGCTTTGTAGCGTTTTTGAACCAGCATTTTGCCGGGGCCATTTTTTTGCTGATGGTCATTTTACTGCTGCTGGGGTTTCCCATGAAAATCCCCTTGATTGCCGGTGCGACCCTCGGGGTGTATCTGCTGTACAATGGAGATCTGTCACAGATGCAGTTTGTCATTCAGCAGATGATGGCAGGCATCCGCCCTGCAGCACTCATTGCCGTGCCCATGTTCATCCTCTCAGCCGATATCATGACCCGGGGTAAATCAGCGGAAAAGCTGATCGATCTGGTGATGGCATTTGTCAGACACATCAAAGGCGGTCTGGCTGTCAGTACTGCCGGCGCATGTACGATGTTCGGTGCTGTTTCCGGTTCGACCCAGGCGACGGTTGTGGCGATTGGAACCCCCCTTCGTCCCCGGCTTCAGCAAGGGGGATACAAAGATTCTTTCATTATGGCACTCATTGTCAATTCCAGTGACATCGCTTTTCTGATTCCCCCCAGTATCGGCATGATCATCTATGGCATTGTTGCAAAAACCTCCATACCGGAACTGTTTATCGCAGGCATCGGCCCCGGGCTGTTGATCCTGTTTCTGTTCTCGATCTACAGCGTTATTTATGCGTATGTGAACAATATCCCCACCGAACCCAAAGCCTCGTGGCAGGAACGGGGAAAGGCATTGTATCATGCACTGTGGCCTTTGGGATTCCCGGTAATTATTATCGGAGGGATATTCGGCGGGATATTCAGCCCCACGGAAGCAGCCGCCGTGAGCGTGGCCTATGCCATTGTGCTGGAGGGCTTTGTATTCAAAACCATGAAGTTTCGCGACTTTTACGCCACCGCCAAATCAACCGGGCTGGTAACCGCCGTTGTCTTTATCCTTGTGGGTGCCGGGGCCGCGTTTGCCTGGGTATTATCCTATGCACAGGTGCCCCAGCAGCTTCTGGAAATGATCGGCATTTCCGAGATGGGCAAATATGGTGTACTCTTTGTCATCTCTATTGCCTTTTTTGTGGGATGCATGTTTGTGGATCCCATTGTGGTGATTCTGGTCCTGGTACCGATTTTTTCCCCTGTGGTGAACAATGTGGGACTTGATCCGGTTCTGGTGGGTACGATTATCACGCTCCAGGTGGCCATCGGGTCTGCAACCCCGCCGTTCGGCTGTGATATTTTTACCGCTATCGCCGTATTCAAACGCCCTTATTTCGAGGTCGTCAAAGGGACCCCCCCATTCATGATCATTCTTTTAAGTGTTGCCGTTGCCATGATCTTCTTTCCGGAAATTGCTCTTTTCCTGAGAGATCTGGCCTTTAGATAAAGGAGAAAGATGTTTCAGAATATACTGGTTCCGCTGGATGGTTCGGAAAATGCTTACGCAACATTGACATATGCAGCCAACCTGGCCAAAAAATTCGATTCACAAGTCAATGTGTTGTCGGTTTTCAGACACCACAGCCATATCGAAAGCGCGCTCTCCATGGTCAGACCCAGGGAGCCGGAAAATCTGAATGATGTCCTGAGCGCCTATGCCAAAGAGGTCGTATCCCGGGGAAAAAACATGCTACAGGAGCAAGGCATTCAAAATGTCAAAGGATTTGTCAAAATGGGATCACCCAGTAAAAAGATCCTGGAATTTGCCAAAAAACACAACATCGATCTGATCGTCATCAGTTCCACAGGAAATGGTGATTTGACCGGATACCTGCTGGGCGGGGTGTCCCATAAGGTGACGGGCCTTGCCAAATGCCCGGTTATGGTCATATAGCCGGGAAAAGCCAAAACAGACCCTGACACGTTTGTAATGCCATGAAATATGTAACCCGAAACCGACAGGTATCCTATGGAGAAGCCATCGGCATACTGCTACTGGACTCGGTCATCCCGTTTATTCCGGGGGATGTGGCCAATGCCACCACCTATGACTTTCCCGTGCGGTTCAAAAAAGTACCCGGGTTCAGC
>JAABSS010000497.1 GCA_011390235.1 Desulfotignum sp. | reverse complement strand
CATAGGTATGGAGGGGGGAATCACGATCCCCAGAGATCCGGACACCGTGATCAGTCCCAGAGAAAATCTTTCTCCGTATCCGGCCTTGATCAGGGCCGGAATCATGATGGAGCCGATGGCCACCACCGTGGCCGGAGAAGATCCGGAAATGGCGGCAAAAAAGATGCAGGCCAGGATCCCGGCCATGGCAAGACCTCCGGGAAACCATCCCACCAGGGCGTTGACAAAGGCGATGAGCCGTCTGGCAATGCCACCGCGGGTCATGACCGCACCTGCCAGAATGAAAAAAGGAATGGCCAGGAGTACAAACTGGTCCAGGGCGTTGAACAATTGCTGGGTGATGATGGTCAACGGGGTGGAGGAAAAAAATACCAGAGACACCAGGGTGGTCACCCCCAGGATCACGGCAATGGGTACGCCCAAAAACAGGAGCACGGCAAAGCAGATGCAGATGGTCAGAATCATGGGTTCGCCCCTTTCAGGCCCTGTTTGAACGCCTGTAAAAGGAATCTGATCCCGATGAAAATGGAAAACACCGGTATGGGCAGATAGGCGATATACATGGGGATCTGCATGGTGGGGGAGGTGGTTTCATATCCGTGCATGCGCAGTACGATTTTCCAGGAATGATACGCTACAATAAAGAAAAAGGTCGCTGACAGACAGTTGGTAAGTGCCCGGACCAGGCCCTGCCAGGGCCTGCCCATATGGGACACCACAAGATCCATGGTAAAATGGCTGCCGGTGCGCACCCCGATGGATGCCCCTAAAAACGCTACAAAAACCCCCACGTACCGGCCCAGTTCTTCAAACCAGGTAAAGGAATAGTTGAACACGTACCGGGCGATCACCTGGACAAACCCGATGGCTGCCAGGACCAGGATGGTCCACACCAGGGTGATGTTTTCCACACGGTTGATGAAGGTAAAAAAACGCTGCACAGAAGGGCCTCCTGAAAAAAGCGGCTGAAAAAGGTTTCAGCCGCTTTGCTTATCGGTTGGGCAGCGGTGCCGGCGGATATGGCTGCCGGCACCGGCCGGTTTTATTGTTTGTGTGCAGCAATTTTATCCAGCACAAAATCAAACAGGTCATCACCGATTTTTTCGCGGTATTTGTCCCACACCGGGGTCATGGCCACGCGGAACACTTCGCGTTCTTCCGGTGTCAGATAAATGATATCAATATCGTTGGCTTTTGCGTATTCATCAATGGACAGGTTGATTTTGGGCAGAGAATCATGCAGGGCTGCATTGACGGTCCGGTTGGTGTCGATGCACAGCTTGGCGGCTTCCCGGAAGATCTTCTGTTGTTCTTTGGTCAGGCTCTCCCAGTAATCCACAGACACCACAATGATACATTCGGTGAGGCAGTGCTGGGTGCGGGTCACATATTTGGTGACTTCGGTGAATTTCATGAGAATGGAGGTGAGGATGGGATTTTCCTGGGCATCGATGACACCGGTCTGCAGGGCATTGTA
>JAABSS010000496.1 GCA_011390235.1 Desulfotignum sp. | reverse complement strand
ATAAAGGGCATGTCCAGAATGGCGCACTGGGGCACAAAGTTCTGGAGCACGGCCGTGGTCAGGGCTGCGATCTGCAGGGTGCCGGCCTGGACCTGTTCGGCCATGGAGCGCTCTCCGCCCAGCTGGCCGGCCGGGAAAGTGGCAATGTCGATTTCACCGTTGGTTTTTTCTTTCACATAATCGGCAAAGGCATCCACACCTTTGGCCTGGCCGTGGAAGGGCGGGGCCACATGGCCGAATTTGACGGTGTCGGCGAAGGCGGGCAGAATGCTCCCCATGGCAAAGATTACCAGAATGGCCGCACCTGTCACTAAAATACTTTGTTTTATACCTGATTTTTTCATGCTGACATCTCCTTTTTTTGCTGGTTTGCTGCTGTGGTTGGAAAAATTTTGGTTGCCCGGTTTTTTGTGCCTTTGTTTTCTGGCTACCTGAATGTTTGCTGTTTGTCAACTTTTATCTGAAGGGACCCTGATATTGTATAAAAATTTCATATCAGGAAACATATGGGTGTAAAATTAAATTGATTTTTTTAAAACCACGAAGCGCACGAAGATCACGAAGAAGTCCTTCCTTCGTGATCTTCGTGCGCTTCGTGGTAAAAATAATTTGACGTCAAGAATGAATTCACCGTGTAGGACAGGAGCAGGACTAGAAAAAAGATGTCACCGGGCCAGGGTGTAAGACAAAAAAGGGCCGGCCCATTATCGGGCCGGCCCGAATGAAAACACTGACGTAACCTTACATGGCGGTTTCCGGATGAAATACATTGACCTCTTTTAAATCATCTCCCAGGTATTCTCTTTCATTGGGACCTAAGATTCCCATGGACAGGCAGATGAGGGTCCACAAATGCACTACCGGGTAGTTGCCGCCATAGTGCTCGCTCAGTTCATGGATCTGGGCATGGCAGTTGTGGCAGCCGGCAATGCAGTAGTCCGCACCTGTGGCTTTTATCTGATCATCTTTGATTTTGCCGTAGGTCAGGCGTTCTTCCTTGAACCCGGACTGCAGGAAGCCGCCGCCTCCGCCGCAGCAGAAATTGTTGGAGCGGTTGGGCTGCATATCCACAAAGTGTTCTTCTCCTACCACGGATTTGACCACATACCGCAGGTCTTCGGCAATGGGATCACCATAGCTTTTGCGTACGATCTGGCAGGGATCCTGTACCGTGAATTTGATGCCCAGATCTTTGTTCCAGTCGGAATTGACCTTGAGCCTGCCTTCACGGATCCACTTGGCATAGTATTCATACAGATTTTTTACTTCAAAATTATGTTCCAGGTTGAATTTTTTCAGTCCGGCCCGGACTGAGAATGTCACGTGCCCTCACTCGGTATTGAGAAACGTCTTGCACCCCAGCTTGTTGGCCTGTTTGACACTCATTTCAGTGATATGCTTCCAGGCATCGTCATCTGCCAGGAACATGCAGTAGTTTTCCCCGGCCCAGCCTTTGCTGCCATAGGTCCAGTCCACACCGGCCAGGTGCAGGATCTTCCATAAGGGTACCAGTTCATCCGGTTCTGTCACCGGTTCCCTGGAGTTCTGGTTCAGGAAAAACTCGGCCCCCTGCTTGTCAATGGGTGCTTCCATATCTGCAAATTCCGGCTGGGCTTCTCTGTATTCTTCCAGTACATCCTCTACAACGAACTCAAAATCCTCTTCCGTGGTCCCCATGGCAGAGGTGGTATCGTTTTTCAATGCCATGTCACAGGAACCCAGGATCCCTTTGGGACGTTCTTCTCGGGGCCGCAGGGCCCGGGCATTGAAAATCAGCTGGGGAATATCGATTTTCATGGGGCAGACATAGATGCATCGCTGGCACATGGTGCACATCCAGGGCCAGTCCGAGGCGGCAATCTCCTCATCCATGCCCAGGGCGGCCATGCGCAGAAATTTTCTGGGGTCCATATCAGCGAGCCCTGTGGCAGGGCAGCCCGAGGCACAGGCCCCGCAGGTCAGACAGGCATTCAGGTTTCCGCCTTCAGGCAGAATCTCTTTGACCTTGTCTATAAATGAACTTTTCTGCTTTCTTTTACCAAGTTTTATCACAGCTTCTGCCATGGAATTTTCCTTTCTTTATAATCCTGGTCAATAAATTTTGTGTATGGTTTCTGGAAAACCCCTCACAAGTCCAAAAAAAATTGATCATTGAGTGTAAGGTGTCACAAGAGAAATTAATGGTAGTCATGGGTCCCTAAAATGACCTGGGTCCCGGTTTTTTCCTGAATAAGAGCGGCCAGATCTTCGGCAGCCGTATAAGGACATCCTGGTCTGGCATTCACGAGGCAGGAACTTAAATAGATTTTATCCGGTTTGATTTCAGAGATTCTGGCTGCCATGCCCAGGGCCGGCACCACTGTTCTGCCCGGGCACTCGCATTTGATAAACGCCACAACTGCTGCCGGTTCTTCAAATTTGCCATCTCCCAGGGCTGCGGCTTTGAGACACCGCCATTCACCGGGGCATCCATATCCCTGTTCCATGTATGAACCACACCCTACAACTGCTATTTTTTCCATTTTCTGTTTCTCCTTGCATATTATAATTCTGGGTTATCCGGCATTAATTTTGAAAATTAACAGCACAATACATGCCAGCCTGAAAGCATAAAAAAACCGGGTTCCAATAATATGTATTTTCAGGTACTTGGAGATGACAATGATTTCATGGAAGAGGATAAAGATTGCAGGGGTGCGACCGGCCGGGCCGGGATGGTATCAAAGATGCAACCAGCGGGAAGTTGACGGGCCTCACCATCCATAACAGCACAGGGCCTGCGCTATTGTGGTTTATATGAAAGCCATCAGCCATCAGTCCTTAGCTAACAGCTTTCATTTTTTGTTGTGCCCGTCAGGGCATGGTCGTTATTGCAAAGGGCCGCAATAACCACAATAACGCAGGCCTGAGCCCCCGACCCCACAATTATAAGGATATTATGCTTGACATTTGATGCTGATGCGATACGATAAACTAACCTGTGCTGCTGGTATGCAGGCGCAGATGGTTTCTTCAGGTTTTTTCGATTGGTTGGAAGACCGTTGGAAACCGATTTATGTTTATTTTTTATACAGGAGAGTGCCAATATGGCTAAAGGTATTGTAAAATGGTTTAATGACGCAAAAGGTTTTGGATTTATTGAACAGGAAAATGGAGAAGATGTATTTGTGCATCACACCGGAATCAATGGAGAAGGATTCAGATCGCTGAATGAAGGCGATCATGTAACCTTTGATATTGAAAACGGTCAGAAAGGCCCTGCTGCTGCAAACGTAACTGTTGACTAGCTGACCATTTTACTTGTTTAAAAAGCCATATCATGGCTTAAAAAATAAAAAGCCCCTGACCCGAAAGCGGATCAGGGGCTTTTTTGCAGCCGGCAGGTCTGTCTGCGCATTTCAGAAAGAGAGAAAACACCCATGGAAAAAGATATGAAGAAAAATAATACCGGGACTATAACCCGTCAGGCCTTTTACATGGCCATCCTGGTTTCCCTTACAGCCGGATTCATTCTGGGGGCTGCCTATACATCCTTTAAACTGGCACAAGAATCACCGGTTGACCAAAGGCATGCTGATACCACTGGACCGCCGGCACCCGATACCTCCGTTCAAACAGATGCCCGGATTCCGGAGCTTGAAAAACATCTGGAACAGAATCCCGAAGATGCTAAGGCCTGGGCAAGACTGGGGCATCTTTTTTATGATACCAACCAGTTTGATGCAGCCATCCGGGCTTATGAAAAATCACTGGCCCTGGTGCCGGAAAATCCTGGTGTCATAACTGATCTGGGGGTGATGTACCGGCGATCAGGACAGCCTGAAAAAGCTATCCAGGCTTTTGACCGTGCAGTGGCTGTATCTCCTGGTTTTGAAACCGCATTGTTCAACAAAGGGGTTGTTCTTATGGCGGATTTAAATGACCTGGCAGGTGCATTGGCAGCATGGGAGGAGCTGGTGAAGATAAATCCTGAGGCTGCCACGCCGGGGGGTGAGCGGGTGGCTGATATTGTGGCGCGGATGAAGCAGCAGAACTGATGGAAAAAAATTACTTCGTTTTTTCTAAAAACCCAGTATAATAACCTTCATGGACATTCTTAAATTTTGTTAATGCACAGGAGAAGATTCATGACACTGTCAATACTGGAACCCATAGAAAAATTTGAAATACAGGCTTATAAAAAATCCAGTCAAATGGATAAAAAAAACCATGTGCCTTTTTCCGGGTCTCCGAGGAAACATCCCTGGGATCCGGAAAAAATTATCCTTATTGTGGATCCGTTCACACCCAATACTTTTTATTATGAATTTAAAATAAAGGATATCGGATTTGCCGAGGAACTGGCCAGCATGACCAATATTGAGGGAGAGTCCGTGGGCATGGCCCGTATCTGGGTGAAAAAAAAGAGCGTGGCCATCCAGAGCACCCCTTTTGTTGTGGAGGATATCCGGTATTTTACGCCCATGTTTTGATTTATATGAAAGTTTTAAGTGTTAAGTTTTAAGTGTTAAGCTAATACCTGACGGCTAACAGCTAACAGCTAAAGGCTAACTGCTAACAGCTAACAGCTTTTATTTTTTGTTGTGCCCGGCAGGGCATGGCCGTTTTATGGATTAATTGCCTGCCAGCTGCCGGCAGACCCGGCTGATCAGGGTGACCATTTTTGGAATACTTTCCAGCTCCACATATTCATCTTTTCTGTGGGAATTGGCCCCCACCAAACCCAGCCCGTCAATGGTGGGAATGCCCAGAGATGCGGTCAGGTTGCCGTCGGAACATCCCCCGGTGGTGATGGCCCCCATTGTGATGCCCATTTTTCGGGCCTGGGCTATGATCAGGTCCTGGACAGCCAGACTTTTTGGGGTGACAGTCATAGGGGGGCGGTCAATGCGGCCGGAGACCTGGATGGCGGATTGTGCAAACAGCCGTTTTCGGGAAAGTCCGGAAAAAAAGTCCTCCACCCGCTGTTTTTCTTTTGGATCCAGAATCCGGACATCCACGGATGCCGTTGCGTGTGCAGGAATGATATTGATTTTGTCTCCGCCGCTGATCACTGTTACCTGGGCGGATGTGCCCAGATTTTCATCGTTGAGATCCTGGATAAGGGGAACCAGGTGGGCCAGCTCCACCACGGCATTGACTCCTTTGTGGGGATCTGCCCCGGCATGGGCTTCTTTGCCTGTGACATCTATGTGAAACCATCCCCCGCCTTTTCTCTGGCTCACCAGATGATAATCCGGCCGGCAGGGTTCAAATACCAGCACCCGGCGGCAGGTTTGGGCTGTCTCCAGGATCAGGGGCCGGGACTGGGTGGAGCCGGTCTCTTCATCCCCGTTGAACAATACACTGATGGACATTTTGTCCAGGTCCCCGGATTTTTTCAGGGTTTCCAGGGCATGCAGCGCCACCAGCAACCCGCCTTTCATATCACATACCCCCGGCCCCCAGGCCCGGTTGTCCCGGAGAAAAAAGGGCCGTCCGGCTGCTTCACCCTCGGGAAATACCGTATCCATATGACCCAGGAACATCATATCATGGGGCGGGTCCCCAAGGGTGGCCTTGAGGCAGGGAACCGTACCGTTTCCCGGCAGCAGGATGTCACATGCCATACCCAGGCGGGAAAGCCGCTCCTGAAAAAAATGGGCGACTTTCAGGATGCCGTCATTGTTTCCGGAAGCAGAATCCATGTTCACCACATGTTCAAAATCATCTAAAAATCGGTCGATATTTGTAAATTCCATTCTTCGTGACCTTCGTGTTCTTCGTGGTAAAAAAATCAGCAGCAGAAAAATCCCTGCCCGGAATCAGGACCGCAGCGCCAGCCTGGGGTTCATCTCATCCCTGAGCCAGTCGGAAAACAGGTTGATGGCCACCACCAGCAGAATCAGGGTCATGCCGGGGAACAGCACCATCCACCACATGCCGGCGTAAATATAGTTTTTGCCGATGGAAATCATCATGCCCAGGGAGGGTTCGGTGATGGGCACCCCCACCCCCAGAAAACTTAAAGTGGCTTCCAGCATGATCACAACGGCCAGGTCCACGGCCATGAGCACAAAAACAGGGGGCAGGGCATTGGGCAGCACATGCCGGAACAATATTCTGAAATCTTTGGCACCGGAGGCCTTGGCAGCCGTAATATAGGCATTTTCCTTGACTTCCAGCACCGTTCCACGGATGGTGCGGGCGTACTTCACCCACCCGGCAATGCAGATGGCAAACACCACAGTCCAGATATTGCGGCTCTGAAATATGCCCAGCAGCAGAATGGCCAGCAGGGTGGTGGAAAAGGCAAAAACCGTGTCTGCGGTTCTCATGATAAAGGCATCCAGAATACCGCCGTAATAGCCGCCCAGCATACCGAAAAAAATACCCAGGATGCTGGATACCACCACCACGGAAAATCCCACCATAAGCGAGGTGCGCAACCCGAACAATATGGTGGACAATATGCCCCGGCCCTGGTCATCCGTGCCCAGGGGAAAGGACAGACTGCCGGTTTCCATCCATGCCGGGGCCATCAGCGAAT
>JAABSS010000509.1 GCA_011390235.1 Desulfotignum sp. | reverse complement strand
ATGCCGGTCATGAGGGCCGCGGTCTGTTCCAGCTGGTTCACGGTGGGGTCTTCGCCGTACACATCATCTCCCACCGGGGCCGCCATCATGGCCTCCAGCATCTGTGGTGTGGGCCGGGTCACGGTGTCGCTTCTCAAATCTATCTGTTTCATGGTATCTGTTTCCTTGTGGTCTCTGTTGATCATTCATCAGGTTCTTACAACTTCTGTTTTGATTTGTAAACTGTCCGGGAAGCTTGGGATTCAGAAAAAAGCATTTTGGCCTGCCGCCTTGCCCCAGCAGAATATATTTCACTTTACATCCCTGAAACGCATGAATATAATAAAAACCCCATGAAACATTCACGCACCTGGCTTTTCACCACTGTCATCCTTGCGGCGGTCATGTTTGCCATGTCCCAGTTCTACCGGGCATCGGTGGCGGTGATCTCCCCGGATCTGATGCAGGAGATGGGATTGAATGCCCTGGATCTGAGCCGTATATCTGCCGCATTTTTCTATGCCTTTGCCATCATGCAGATCCCGGTGGGTATCTTTCTGGACACAGTGGGACCCAGAATTGCCATGACCGCGCTGACGCTTTTGTCGGTGATCGGTGCCATTATCTTTGCCTTGGGCACCAGTCCGGGCTGGCTGACCTTTGGCCGGATTTTGCTGGGGGTCGGCATGGCATGTAATTTCATGGGGGCATTGAAGCTGCTCACTGTCTGGTTCGAACCCCGTCAGTTTGCCACGCTTTCCGCTGTGGTGGTATCCCTGGGCACCGTGGGAAACATTGCCGCAGCCACCCCCCTGGTACTCATGGTCAGTCTCGTTGGGTGGCGGCACAGCTTTCTTATCATTGCAGGGTTTACTTTTGCCCTGGCACTGGTATTTCTGGCAGTGATCAAAGACCGGCCTGGGGCAGATGCCGGAGGGGCCGGTGAGGTTACAGACGGGGCAGCAGCAGAAAATGCATGCGGTGCAGACGATGCAGACGTTGGAGACGGTGCAGACAATGCAGACGGCAAATCAGGCCCCGGGGGCTCTGAAGACAGGGCCGCGACACCGGCACACGGGGCGGATATCCGGCCCAGTGTATCCCAGACCCTTGGCCGGGCCTGGGCATTGTTTCACGAAAAAGACTATTGGATCATCTCAGCGGCCACCTTCTGCCGGTACGGGATCTATGCGGCTGTCCAGGCCCTGTGGGCAGGACCGTTTCTCATCCATGTACTGGAATTGTCCCCGGTCACTGCCGGCAATATCCTTTTTCTGATGAGCATCGGCCTGATTCTGGGATGCCCCTTGTGCGGGTGGCTGTCTGATTCCCTGGTGGTATCCCGGAAAAAGATCATCATTCCCGGCATCTTCTGCATGACGGGGCTGCTGCTGGGCATGAACCAGCTTTCCCCGGATACCGGTGTGTGGGTGGTATATCTGGTATTTTTTTCCTTTGGCCTGGCTTCAGGATCCGGACAGGTCATGTACGCCCATATCAAAGAACAGGTGCCCAGGTCCAACGCCGGCATGGCCATGACCGGGATCAACTTTTTCACCATGGCCGGGGTGGCCGTATTTCTCCAGGGCATGGGCCATGTGATGGCCCGGTTTTTTCCTGACGCGTCTTTGACCCTGCCCGCCTTTCATCTGGCATTTGGATTGTGCAGCCTGTGCCTTGTTTGCATTGCCCTGCTCTATTGCCTTACCCGGGAAACCCTGGTAAAATGAATACCGACCTGCATAGGCGCCGGATATATTTCCCAACCATGTGACACAGGAATTTTCTTATGAAAAATGTACAAAACATTACACCCCGGAAAACGCGTATCGGATTCATCGGCTCAGGCGTCATGGGCTGCAGCATGGCCGGCCATATCCTGGAAAAGGGCTATCATCTCTGCGTATATACCCGGACCCGGTCAAAGGCCGCGGACCTGCTGGCAAAAGGTGCTGTATGGGCAGCATCTGCAGGAGATCTGGCCAAACAGTCAGATGTCATTATTTCCATTGTGGGGTATCCGGCTGATGTGGAACAGATTTATCTGGGGCCGGACGGCATTCTGGAAAATGCGGCTGCCGGCACCCTGGCCATTGATATGACCACATCAGACCCTGCTCTGGCCCGGACCCTTTACGAGGAAGGACAAAAAAAAGGGATCCATGTTCTGGATGCACCGGTGTCAGGCGGTGACCTGGGGGCCCGCAATGCCACCTTGTCCATCATGGCGGGAGGCGATGAACCTGATTTCCACACAGCCCTCCCCCTGCTGGAAGTCGTGGGCAAAAATATTGTATACCAGGGTCCGGCCGGGTCCGGCCAGCACACCAAAATGGCCAACCAGATCGCCATTGCCGCGGGCATGGTGTCGGTGTGCGAGGCGCTGGCCTATGCAAAGCAGGCAGGGCTGAATCCTGAAACCGTGCTGACAAGTATCGGCCAGGGCGCTGCCGGGTCCTGGTCCCTCAACAACCTGGGCCCCAGGATGATCCACCAGGATTTTGCCCCTGGATTCTTTGTCAAGCACTTTATCAAGGACATGGCCATTGCAGCTGATTCGGCCCGGTCCCTGGACCTGGAAACTCCCGGACTGGACCTGGCAAAAAAACTCTACCAGAGGCTTGCGGAAAAAGGCTGTGAAAATGACGGCACCCAGGCCCTTTTCAAACTGTTTGACTAACTTCTGCCCCCTGGCCTGAGGAAAACGGTCAGGACAGCGCCGCAGGCAGTGAGAAATGCGCACAGATAAAATGCCGGGGAAAAGCTGCCGAATCTGTCTGCCAGAAACCCTGCCAGGGCCGGGCCGGCAATCTGTCCTGCCCCGAAGAACAAGGTGATGAACCCGAATGCCTTCACCGCATTCTGCGGCCCCATATAATCACCCACTGCCGCAGACATGATGGTGGGAATGCTCCACACCGCCAGGCCGAAAATCCCGATGGAAACATACAGGAACAGGTCTGAATGGGCAGCCGCGGCCAGGATATAGGAAACGGTAAACAGAAAATACACGGCAATGATGGTGATTTTACGCCCCAGCCTGTCGGAAAGCCCCCCGAACAAGGGACCCGAAAAAATGGACAACGCCCCCACCACGGCCCAAAACGTCCCGGCAGTGCCTTCCCCGAATCCCCTTTCATCCACCAGGGATGTCACAATAAAGGTGGCGTACACTACATAGGTGGCCCCGAAAAAGGCATAGATACAGCCCAGATGGATCATCGTCCATCTGGAGGCATTTTTGGAAGCGGCTGTGCCGGGAACCTGTTTATCGTTTTCCAAAACAGCAGCTGGTTCAGGATCAGTTTTTCCCAGGGGGGCCAAACCAAGCTCTTCAGGATTGTTTTTCAGCAGCAGCGCAGCAATCACTGCGATGCAGACAGATGCGATGCCGATAACCAGCCAGCCGGTGCGCCAGCCTTCCGGCCCCAGGTCCGCATTTATCCAGGGAATCAGCAGGCCTGAAAACACGATGGCAATACCGTTGCCTGACAGCATGGTGCCGGCGGCTTTGCCCCTGGTGTCTTTTTTGAACCAGTGGGAAACCAGGCCCATCATGGGCACATTGGCCAGGCCGGATCCCATGCCGGTAAGGGCATACAGGAAAAGTACCTGCCAGAATCCATTGGAGCGGCTCACCAGCAGGATGGACAGCCCCACAAGGAAAAGGCCGGCGGCAATGGTTTTTTTTGCACCCATGGCCCGGGCAATGATACCGGCCAGTACCACTGAAACCATATATCCGGTAAAATTGCCGGTACCGATCAGGCCCATCTGGGAATAACTCAAATCCAGGGAAACACCCATGGAAGGCAGCAGCATGCCCAGGGCGAACCGTCCCAGACCCAGGCACGAAAACAATACCAGGGTGCCTGTAAAAACAATGATCCATCCATAATGAAACCGTTCATTCACAGACACTGAATTGGTCACTTCCCCTCCCTCTTTTGTCTATATCATCTGCAATGCCCTTTGTTTATGGTTTGCGCCGGGACCTGGGCAGCACCATATTGAGGAACACCCCGAGGATGCCTGCCAGGCCGATGCCCTGGAGCTGGAACTGGCCCGCGGAAAAGCTCATGCCGCCGATGCCGAAAATCAGAATCAAGGCAACAATGGACAGGTTTCTGGCTTCCATGAGATCATCTCCGGACCGGACCAGGGTGTTTAGGCCCACCACCATGATGGCGCCGAACAGCAGCAGCATGATGCCCCCCATGACCGGTGCGGGGATGGTCTGGAGCAATGCCCCCAGCTTGCCCACAAATGCCAGGAGCATGGCGGTGATGGCAGCCCAGGTCATGATGGCCGGGTTGAACACCTTTGTCAGGGCCACGGCTCCAGTGACCTCTGAATAGGTGGTATTGGGCGGTCCCCCCAGAAAAGAGGCGATACTGGTGGCCACGCCATCGCCAAGCATGGTGTTTTTAATGCCCGGATCCTTGAGATAATCTTTTCCCGTGACCCCCGACACTGCCACCACATCTCCGAAATGTTCAATGGCCGGGGCAATGGCAATGGGAACAATATAAAATATAGCGGACAGGTTCCATTCCGGCAGCACAAAGGCGGGCACGGAAAACCAGGCGGATGTGAACAACGGAGAAAAATCCACAAACCCGAAAAACAAAGACAGTACATACCCCACCCCGATGCCGCAGAGGATGGGGATCAGCCGCAGGATACCTTTGCCCAGGATGGACACCAGGATGGTGGTGGCCAGCGCAGCCAGGCCCACGATCATGGCCTGAGTCTGGGGAAACAGCACAGCCGCGCCGTCTCCGGTTTTGCCCATGGCCATGTGCACGGCCACCGGGGCCAGTATCAACCCGATGACCATGATGACCGGACCGGTGACCACCGGGGGCAGAACCTGGCGGATCACATCCCCGCCCCGCCACCGCACCAGCAGGCTCAAGATAACATACAGCACCCCGGCTGCAGCCAGGCCGCACATGGTGCCGGGAATGCCCCAGGTCTGGACCCCGTAGATGATGGGTGCAATAAAAGCAAAGGAAGATGCCAGAAATACCGGCACCTTGCCCCGGGTGATCACCTGGAAAACAATGGTGCCCAGACCTGCGGTGAAAAGGGCCACATTGGGATCCAGTCCGGTGAGCAGCGGCACCAGGACCAGGGCGCCGAAGGCCACAAACAGCATCTGGGCACCTAAAAAACAGTCTTTCACCTGAAAATGATATTCTGTGGATGAGGGATCGGATACAGACATGGGTATTTTCTCTCTTTCTATTGAAATATGGTTAATTGATAATTGATAATGGATGATGGTTAATTTTGCAACATGCTTATGAAATAACCGGGCAGGCGTCCGGATTATTTATTTTTTTGTTGTGCCCGGCAGGGCTTTGGGTGTTGTTCGGATTGTTCTGGTTGTTTTACCGCTTTTTTATTTGGTGCCGAAGATTTTATCTCCTGCATCACCCAGGCCCGGCAGGATATAGCCGACATCATTGAGCCGCTCATCCACACTGGCGGTATAGACCTCCACATCCGGGTGTTTTTCCTTCAGCCTGGCAAGGCCTTCCGGAGCCGCCACCAGGAACAGCCCCTTGATTGTTTTACACCCGGCCTGTTTGAGCAGGTCAATGGTGGCAATGAGGGTGCCGCCGGTGGCCAGCATGGGATCCAGGATCAGGGCCATACGTTCCTCCATGGCTGAGGCTGTTTTCACATAATACTGCACCGGTGTAAGGGTTTTTTCATCCCTGTAGAACCCCACCACACTCACCCTGGCAGAAGGAATCATGTCCAGCACCCCGTCCATCATGCCAAGTCCTGCCCTGAGAATGGGTACAATGGTGATCTTCTTGCCTTTTATTTTTTCGATTTCCACTTTGCCGGCCCAGCCCTCCACCACTTTTTTTTCCGTGCCAAGGTTTTTGGTGGCTTCATAGGTCAAGAGCCTGGCAACCTCGGATGACAATTCTCTGAAATCCTTGGTGCTGATATCTTTCTGGCGCATGAGTCCCAGTTTGTGTTTGATAAGGGGGTGGTCCCCCACAAAAACGGTCATGACCTCTCCTTTATTTTATTGGTTTATACCCGGAAAATAAATCCTGTCATAATTATTAGAATCCGAGTATTCCGTCAAGACCATTAGTTCTGATATTGCAATAATTGTTTTTTTGTGCACAATTAGGCCCATGACCACATGGCCTTACATGGATGTTGCCGTCACCCTGCCGGTGAAACAGAGTTTTGTATATGCGGTGCCCGATTTTCTGGCAGACAGTTGTATGCCGGGTATGCGCGTACTGGTTCCATTTGGCCGGCGCAGGGTAACCGGGTATATCCTGTCCGGCAGACATGACAGCGGCGGGTATACTGCCAAAAAAATTCTGGATGTCCTGGATGACCATCCTTTGTTTCCGGAAAATGAAATTGCCTTTTTCAAATGGGTGTCCCATTATTATATCCACCCCCTGGGAGATACCATAAAGGCGGCTTTGCCTGCCGGCCTGGACCGCCGGGATGTGGCCTGCCTGTTTGCAACCACAGAAGGAAAAACAGCACTGGATAACGGCATTTTAACCCCCATCGAGGCAAAAATCATTGAGATGACCGACAAAAAACAGGGGGCCGGCCGCAACCAGGTGATCCAGGCAGTCAACAGCGTGTCGGTACGTTCTGTGATCCGGAAGATGGAAGCCCGGGGCCTGATATCTGTTTTTGCGGTGTTGAAAAAGGAGGCCGCTTCCGTGCGCCGGGAAAAATTCATCAGTTCCGGCCCCTTTGCTCCTGATCCCGACAAAAAATTATCACAGAAACGGCTGCAGATCCTGTCCATTGTGGCCCAGAAAAATGAGATCTCCCTGAGTGCCTTAAAAAGCCGGGTACCCACAGCCCCGAACCTGCTTAAATTCCTGGAAGCGGACAAACTGGTAACCATCACCCTGCGCCGGGTATTCAGGGATCCCCTCGGAGATCCTGTGGAGCCGGACACCCCCCCGGAACTGACATCTGAACAGGCACAGGTGGTGGACACGGTGCGCACAAACCGGGAAAAAGGGTTTGTGCCCTACCTTTTGTCCGGGGTCACCAGTTCCGGCAAGACCGAGGTGTATATGCGCCTGGCAGCAGACGCGGTCAACCAGGGCAGATCCGCTATTGTGCTGGTGCCGGAAATCGCGCTGATATCCCAGACCGAACGGCGGTTCCGGGCCAGATTCGGGGAAAAGATCGCTGTGATCCATTCCATGCTCACCCATGGGGAACGCCTGGACCAGTGGCGCAGGATTGTAACGGGCAGGGTTTCCATTGTCATCGGTGCCCGGTCCGCCGTGTTTGCACCGGTTGAAAAGCCCGGCATCATCATCGTGGATGAGGAGCATGACGGGTCCTATAAACAGGAGACAGGGCTGCGTTACAATGCCCGGGATGTGGCAGTGGTCCGGGCCAGAATGGCCGACTGCCCGGTGGTGCTGGGATCGGCCACCCCGTCGGTGCAGACCTTTCACAATGTACGTTCCGGCCGGTTTCAGCAGCTTTCCCTGCACCATCGGGTGAACAACAGCCCCCTGCCCAAGATCACCCTGGTGGACTTGCGAAAATACAAGGAAGCCAGAGCTGTGGAACGGATCATCACCCCGGAACTGGCCAGGGCCATCCGCAGCTGTCTGGAAAAAGGCAACCAGGCATTGATTTTTTTAAACCGCCGGGGGTTTGCATCGTTTCCGGCCTGCAGCGCCTGTGACAAACCATTGCACTGCCGGTACTGCGATGTGACCATGACCTTTCATCTGGGGCAAAACCTTTACAAGTGTCACTTATGCGGGTTCTGTCTCCCGGAAAACACTGCCTGCCCGGCCTGCGGGAAAAAAAAGATCCGGAATTTCGGATTCGGTACGGAAAAAATTGAAACCATGCTCAAAACCATGTTTCCCGATGCCAGGCTGGCCCGCATGGACCAGGATACCACCACAAAAAAAGGCAGTGCCCTTTCCCTGTTGAAAAGCATCCGCAACAGAACCGTGGATATTATCGTGGGAACCCAGATGCTGGCAAAAGGACATGATTTTCCCGCCATTACCCTGGTGGGGGTGATCTGCGCAGATTTGTCCATGAACCTGCCGGATTTCAGGGCAGGAGAACGTACGTTTCAGCTGCTGGCCCAGGTGGCCGGCCGTGCCGGGAGGGGAGATGCGCCGGGAACGGTTATCATGCAGACCTATACGCCGGATCATTTTACCATTGAAGCATCCAGGCGCCAGGATTATATAGAGTTTTTCAACCATGAAATTCCTTTTAGAAAAGCGCTGAAATACCCGCCTTTTTCCCGCATAATCCAGGTGAAGATTTCCGGCAGGGACAAGGGAAAAACCGCACAGCATGCTCGCCAGGTGGCGGACATACTGGCATTTCTGACAGGTTGCAGCGACAAGGATACACCATCTGAAAAGGATACACCATCTGAAGTGGAGATTTTAGGCCCCATTGAAGCGCCCATCCAGCGGATCTCATCCAGATTCCGGTGGCAGCTGCTGATCAAAGGGACCTCTTTTAACCGGATCAGCCTCCTGATCCGCACCATGCAGCAGCATCCGGATATCCGCAAGATCAAAAATACGGCCATCAGCATAGATGTGGACCCTTATTCCCTTATGTGATGACCGCGTTGGTTATACATACAATTTATTGAAAAACAGATACGGGCCAAGGTTGTCATAATGTTCTCCGGATGTAAATTTTGCAGTGAGGTATTTGCCGTTCCGGACCAGTACCTGGACGGTTTTTTTGACAATGGACTGTTTGGCATCATCCAGAACAAATTCCAGATTCAGGATCAGACCAGGGGTGATTTTCTGTTCAATATTGGTTTTAAAGGCAATCCCCTGGCTGTTCAGTCTTTTAATGGTCATCCTGCCGGAACACCGGGTTGCGTCTGAGCAGATAAAAGTGCCTGCCAGACCCATGTCCGGATGGTCGTCAGAGCATTTTTCCAGGACAGCGGAACCGCTGTATCCGCAGGGACAGCGGTATGTAAGCCTGATATGCTTTCTGGTAAATTTATGTCCCGACATCTGCAGCACCTTTTTGCGTTTGCAGTCCGGACAGGTAAGTTTGGCGATATCAAGGCGGTTAATCCGAATTTTTTTTTCCAACATTTTTTTTTCCATGGCAGCTCCTTTGCTTCCTGATTATACCGGTAATGGGTATTGTCTAAACCTGATCAATTCATTATTTATGCCAAATCCTGGAAATAATATTTGATATTATTGATATTATTCGATATATTTTTTTTAAAATATAAAATGCACCAATGGCCAGTGGTTCTATTTAACACCCATTATTATTATTTAATTTAAATAGTTATATATCGTTATTGTCAGGAGAATCTATGCAGCCAACTGATTATGCGCTTTTCAAGGAACTGGATCCCCAGGCTCTCCAGAAAAAATTTCTCAACTCCCTGCTGGAAATTCAGAATGTCAGGAGGGGTTCCATCTGGATCAGACAAAAAAAATCCTATGTATGCGTAGAGGCAGCCGGGGATGAAAGCGAAAACATCCGGGGGGTTGTTCTGGACAGCCGCCAGCCCAGTATTGTGGGATGGGTGATGGAAAACCGGCAGATGACCGTGGCAGAACCCCGGAGCGACCGCCGCCATTTCAAGGAGGTGGAAGACAGCTTTCCTGTGAAAAGCAGTCAGATCCTGTGTTTTCCTTTGTTTTTACACGACAAGAAAGTCTATGGTGTGGTCCAGATTATCGACACCAGCCCGGGGAAAACGCAGCTTAACCTGGACAAAGAATACCTGGCCCATTTGCAGAACCTGGTGGATATCTGCTCCATCGCCCTGAGCAATGCCATTTTATTTTCCACGGAAAAAAACAAGGCACGCCATCTTAAAACCGCTTTGTCCCGCATCAGGCAGGAACCTTTTATCATCGGCCAGAGCCGGGAATTCAAACAAAGCATGGATCTGGTCAAAAGCTATGCAGGCACGGAATTTCATGTACTGGTCACCGGAGAAAGCGGTACAGGAAAAGAACTGGTGGCTGAACAGATCCATAAATTGAGTCCCCGCAAAAAAATGCCGTTTTTGGTGCAAAACTGCTCGGCAATCCCTGAAACCCTTCTGGAAAGTGAATTGTTCGGGTATAAAAAAGGGGCATTCACCGGTGCGGCCCGGGACAAGGCCGGCCTGTTTGAAGCGGCTGACAAAGGTACGGTATTTCTGGATGAGATCGGTGACATGCCCATGAATGTGCAGGCCGGCCTGCTCAGGGTGCTGCAGAAAAATGAAATAAAACCCCTGGGAGAAACCAGGGTACGGTATATTGATGTAAGAATCGTGGCTGCCACCAACAAGGACATCAAACAGATGGTAGCCGAGAACCGCTTTCGCCAGGATCTGTTTTACCGGTTGTCTGTTTTGCCGGTGGAGCTGCCGCCCCTGCGCAGCCGGCGCGAAGACATCCCTTTGCTGGTCAGACATTTTCTTTCAAAAGAAGCCCTGACAGCCGGCACACCGGAAAAAAAAATGGCCGCGGGCGCCATGCAGCACCTGGTGGCCTATGCATGGCCGGGCAATGTCCGGGAACTGGAAAACCTGATCCGCTATCTGCTGGTGACCACCCCTGATGATACCATAGAGGCTGTCCACCTGCCGGAACATATCAGAATGGCCGGGGCCGTGACCCAGGGTAATGCCGGCCATTTAAACCATGACCGGGGTACCCGTGATTCTCTGCCCGATCTGTCTGTCATGACCTGGCCCGGCCTTGAAAAAGCGTATGTACATGCACTTTTGGAAAAGCACAACTGGAATGTCACCTGGGCTGCCAGAGCCTCGGGCCTCAACCGCTCCACATTTGCATCCAGAATGCGCAAACTCAATATCCAGCGCAGGCGCCCGGAGCCAGTCTGAATCACATGTCCCTGAATTTTTCATGCATTAACCGTTTTCTGTCAGGAACCTTACCCTGTGCTAACACGGATGTGCCATAAGATCTTTATAGAACCAATTGATTTTTTTTTAGATTGGTGTTATGATCAGCTAAATTTAAAACAAGGAGTGTTACGAAAATGCAAACAAAATATATCTGTACCCATGAGCATTGCAGCTATCCCGGGTCAACCCGGTTTGAAATCTCTTTTAAACCGGAATCCATTATGGATGACAACAATATGGCCACCGCTTTCTGCCCTTTTTGCAAAAAAGAATTGATGCCCGCCCCTGCCCTGTCCATGGATTGTGATCCCCGGACAACAGCTGACTGCAACCCGGCGGACTGATCTTTCCCGGTATCCGCCCTCCTGTTGCCCTGTTCTGCTGCCCTCCGGCAAAGGAACAGGGCAAAATAATCCGCATAAGTCTTTAAAATTCCTGTAACCGGTGGTATAAACAGTATCAGGATATCCTGTATATCCGGCCTGAAGTAATACAACCAGCGGCCCGGTGCAGAAGGGATACAAGATGCATGATGACACCCCATTGGCGGAAATGGTTCCGTATACCATCACCCGTTACAAAAATGAGCAGCTGATGGAAGAAGATACCCATGTGGCGGCTGAGGTGCCGTTGACTTTTCTGGTCAACGACCGGGAAATCGCCACCCTCATGTGCACCCCTTCCCATTTGAAAGCCTATGCATACGGTTTTTTGTTCACCTCCGGCTTTGTGTCGTCAGCAGATGATATCCAATCTTTTTCTCTGGACGAAAAAAAATGGCGGGCAGACATCCAGGTCAAAGAATTCATCGATCCGGAGCTGCTGGGGCAGCGCGTGTATACGTCAGGATGCGGCAAAGGGGTGATGTACACCTCCATGATGGAGCTTTCCTCCCGCCATCCCATTGACAGCCAATTGCAGATACACGGCAAAAATATCATCCAGGTGATAGGCTGGCTCCAGCGGTGTTCAGACCTGCATACCATAACCGGGGGCGTGCATTCAGCTGCTGCCAGCATCAGGGGCCGGCTCCCGGATTTTTTTATCGACGATATCGGCCGGCACAATGCCGTTGACAAGGTGCTGGGCACCCTGCTGCTGGAAAAAACAGACTGCACCGACGTCATGCTGGCCTGCACCGGGCGGATATCATCTGAAATTCTGCACAAGGCCAGGCGGCTGGGAATCCCCATTCTGGCATCCAGGGGCGCCCCCACCCACCAGAGTATCCTGCTGGCCCGGGAAATGGGCATTACCCTGGTGGGATTTGTCAGGCGAACCAATTTTGCCATATTCACCCATGCCCAAAGAATCTTAGGAAATGGAGAAAAAAATGACATCTGAAGAGATTTTCAGCACAGCCCTTGTGTATGAAAAAAAAATCCGGGACCTTTACCGCTCTGCTGTTGAAAACATTGACGACGACCAGGCAAAGTCCCTTTTCAAGGCATTGGCAGATGATGAACAAAGCCATGTGGCATTTTTAGAGCACAGCTTGACCACGCTGAAGGACCAAAAAGATCTGACCGTGGAAAAACCGGTCACAGCCATTCCACTGCCGGCCCGGGACCTGGAAAAGATCCAGGCAATGGCCGATAAGATTCCCAAAAAGATACTGGGGGATCTGAAACGGGTATTGAATGCGGCCCTGGCCCTGGAAATAGAAACCAGCCGGTTTTACCACGAGGCTATCCAGAAAACGCAAAAAGGCCCTGTTCGGGATATCCTGAAAAAATTCTATGATATTGAACAGCGCCATGTGGAAGTGGTCCAGATTGAACTGGATTTTGCCTCCAACAACGGGTACTGGTTCAATTTTATGGAAACAGACATGGAAGACTAGATGCCTTTTGATCTGCTTTCAGCCCTGCCTCCGGGGTTGACCCCACAAATGCTTGCGGTTTACGGATTTCTTGTCTGTGTCATTGTCATGTTCGCAGCTGAACTGGTGCGGGTGGATATGGTGGGACTGCTGGTCATGGTGGGGTTGCCCCTGGCAGGACTGGTGACCCCGGCCCAGGCCATCAGCGGATTGAGTTCCAATGCTGTGGTGTCCATCATTGCGGTGATCATTATCGGACACGGCCTGGACAAGACCGGGGTGATGAACCAGGTGGCAGCCTGGATCATAAAAATGTCCGGTAAAAGCCAGAAACGGATGATGACCCTGGTAGCGGGCACGGTGGCCCTTATTTCCAGTTTCATGCAGAATATCGGGGCTGCAGCCCTGTTTTTACCGGCTGTCAACCGCATGTGCCGGCAACTGAATGTTCCCGTCTCCCGGGTGCTTATCCCCATGGGGTATGCTGCTGTGATCGGCGGGTGCATCACCCTGGTGGGATCCAGTCCCCTGATCCTGCTCAATGACCTGGCAGGCGCCTGGTGGGCCGCCAACCCTGACCTTGTTTCCCATAAGCCCTTTGAAGCATTTTCCCTTTTTTCCGTGGCCCCGGTGGGCATTGCCCTGGTGCTGGCTGCCCTGGTCTATTTTATTGTACTGGGCCGATGGGTACTGCCAAAAGCCACCCCTGTTGAAGATGCCTGCAACCTCATGAATCATGACCTGGAATGTACTTACGGCCAGGAGGTGAGCAAGGTGTTCGAGCTGGTTGTACCTGCGGATTTTTACACCCGACGTCTGGAAGAACTGGAACTGCGGCCCAAATACCATGCCACTGTGGTCTGCATCTCCAAGCGCAGCGGCCGGTACCGGGTCACCGAACCCGGGCGGGCTGATGTCATTGAACCCCATGATGTGGTGGGTATCGTGGCCAATGAAGAACATGCCCGGGACCTGGCACAGGACATGGGATGGATTCTGCAGCCGGGACTCAACCAGTTGTCCGGGGTATTGTCCATGGACCACGCCGGCATCACCGAAGCTATTGTCACTCCCCGGTCTGAACTGGTGGGCAAGACCTTTCACGCGTATGGATTCCGCAAAAAACTGCGGGTGAATCCTTTGGCCCTGTACCGCCAGAACCAGGTGATTCTGGAAAATATTTCTGAAATCAAAATCCAGCCCGGAGATGCCGTGCTTCTCCACGGAGAATGGGAAAAATTTCATCTGCTCAAAAAAAAGCCGCTGCTGGCATTTACCGAGCACCTGAAAGGAGAGATCCTGTATCCGGAAAATGCCGGAAAAGCGCTGGCCTGTCTGGCCCTGGCCCTTGTCATGGCCCTGGGCTTCAATATCCAGCTGTCCATTTCCCTGCTGACCGGGGCTGTCTCCATGGTACTCACGCGGGTGATGACCCTGGATGAAGCCTATCAGAGTGTGGACTGGATGACGGTATTTTTACTGGCCGGGCTCATCCCTTTGGGCATTGCCTTTGAAAAAACCGGGGCTGCCGGGTTTCTGGCCTCGAACCTGACCCTTCTGCTGCATGATTTTCTGAACCCGGTTACCCTGTTTCTCCTGGTAGGCGGCCTGACATCCGCGTTTACCTTGTTTGTTTCCAACATCGGGGCAACCGTGCTCATGATTCCTCTGGCCATGAACATGGCGGTGCAGTGCCAGGCCGATCCCAGGATAGCTGCCATGCTGGTGGCCATTGCCGCATCCAATACGTTTGTACTGCCCACCCACCAGGTCAACGCCCTGATCATGCGTCCCGGTGGATACCAGGTTAAAGATTATGTCAGGGCCGGTACCGGCATGACCATTCTTTTCATGGTGGTGGTCATGTTCATGCTCTGGGGTTTTTACGGGATTGCCGCCTGAGTGACCGTTTGGTGTACCAGTAATCCGCCATTCTGAGGGGTAATCTGTTTTTGTCAACTACCGTCTCCAATGAAGCCCTTTACTTTCAAGCCGGCATGACTATTGTTGAAATAACGGCACTTGTTGATATGGCACAAACACGCACCAAAAGGAGAGAATATGAAAGAATTGAAATTTTATTTTGAAAATGCCAAAGGCACCGGCATTCTGGCAACAGCTGACAGCGAGGGCAAAGTGGATGCCGCAATCTATGCCCGGCCCCATTTTCTGGAAGAAGATACGCTGGCCTTTATCATGCGGGACCGGCTGACCCACCACAACCTGAAATCCAATCCCCATGCCTCGTTTCTTTTCATTGAAAACGGACCCGGTTACAAAGGAAAGCGCCTGTTTTTGAAAAAGGTCAGAGAAGAAGAAAATCCGGAACTGGTGGGCAAAATCAAACGCCGCAGATACACCGATGAAAACCTGGAACCCAAATTCCTGGTATATTTCACCCTGGAAAAGGAACTGCCTTTGATCGGTGACACCAAAAAATAGCTGTTACGATATCATTTATCCGGGAAATATTTTTCATGGAGATCATCTCTTGAAGAATATTTCCCTGATTGCTTCATGGCAACAGAGAGATCTAAAGGAAGTGGAACCGCCGGTGATACAGGAGCTGGGCAAAACCGATCCGGTATTGTCGGTGCGGGTGTCCTTTGAAGAAACCACCACTACCCGGAAATCCATGTTCCGGTCAATGATGATCGGATTTATCGGGATTTTTATTCTTTTAAGTTTTCAATTCAAAACCTTTACCGAACCTCTCATCGTGATGATAGCCATTCCTTTTTCCCTGATCGGTGTGATCTGGGGCCATGGCCTGATGGGGGTACCCATCTCCATGCCCAGCCTGCTGGGATTTATCGCCCTGAGCGGCATAGTGGTCAATGATTCTATTTTATTGGTATTGTTTTTAAAAAACAACCGAGAACAGGGCAAATCCATTTATGAGGCTGCAACCCGGGCCAGCCAGGACCGGTTCCGGGCCGTGCTGCTCACCTCCTTTACCACAATTGCCGGCCTTTTACCCCTGCTGTTTGAAAAAAGCCTCCAGGCCCAGATACTGGTTCCTCTGGTCATCAGCACTTCATTTGGCCTGATGGCCAGCACAACCATGGTGCTGCTGGTTATTCCATGCATGTATATGATTCTGGGTGATCTGGGCATCGTGGAAAAAATCCTGGTTGAACCGGATGCTTTGCTCGATGAAAACACCAATCAGGAAAAACAAGAAACAACTCCGTGATACAATCTGAGGAGGAACCATGAAATTCAGTGCGTTAAATGAATGCAAGCAGTCCATTATTGATGAAGACATTGTCGGAGCCATGAAAAAAATCCCAGGATATCTGGACATCACCCCGTCAGATTTCATGGAAATATACCGGGTGGCATACGACCAAGCCCTGTACCGGTTAAAACATGCCATAACAGCGGACCAGATCATGACCAGACAGGTGATAACGGTTTCGGAAACCACCCCGCTCGCCGAAGTGGTCCAGCACCAGCCCGCTGTTTGAAATGGCAAAGATCATGGACCACCACAACATCAACCGGATAAACGCAACAAATACCAAGGAGGCAACACCATGTTTTGTTTTCAATGTCAGGAAACCGC
>JAABSS010000494.1 GCA_011390235.1 Desulfotignum sp. | reverse complement strand
CCATTTGCCGGTGTACAGATTTTTCAGGTATATACGTTTCTGCTCATCCGTACCGAACTCCTCCACCAGTTTGCCGGCCCCGTGGGTCAGGCCCGGATACATGAGAAAGGCGCAGTTGGCACCGGTGAACAGTTCTCCTGCAGCCATGGACAGCACCCGGGGCATGCCCTGGCCCCCGAATTGGGGATCATCACACATGGCCACCCATTCCCCTTCGCAGAACAGTTTATAAGCCCGGTGAAAGGATGGCGGAATCGTCACCTTGCCGTTTTCCAGGGAGCACCCTTTTTCATCCCCTTCCTTGTTGGCGGGCAGCAGCTCTTTGACTGCCAGGTTTCTGGCCTCGGACAGCACCATGTCCATGGTTTTTTTGTTAAATTCCTCGAATCGTTCATGGGATGCCAGTTCAGCTGCATTGAGCATCTCATGAAGTACAAATTCCTGGTCTCTTCTGTCTGCAATGGATTGTGCCATGGTATGTAAACTCCTTATAAAGTATTTATTTTTTTATGCCGGTTGTAAACATCTCAAAAATCATGGACAGCCGCCGGTCTGATGTGTCCTTGTCTTCTTCTCTGAACAGGCAGGACCAGGCTGCGGAATGCACGATATCGGCAAAAAGTTCCGCCATGTCCCGGGCAGGATAGGCCTTGAACACCTCTTTGCGGATGCCCTGGTCAAACACCTGTTCAAACAGCTGCACCATGCGCTCGTGGAGGCGGTTTACCCGCTCATTGAGCCGGGGCATGCCCACACTGTCGATATTGCTTCTCTCTGAAATATAGATTTTCACCACCTCCTGGTTATCCCTGTAAAACCGGGCCTGGGCCTTGAGGGCGGCCAGCAGCTTGTCCGTTACTGCAAGGGCTTTGTTGTGTGCAATATCATACAGAATGCGGCCCAGTTCATGCACCCGTTCGATCACCAGGTCATGGTACATCTCTTTTTTTCCGGGAAAATACTTGTAAATGGTGCCAAGGGGATACTGGGCTGCCTTGGAAATCTGGGCCATGGTGGTGTTGTGAAACCCGCCTTCGGCAAACATTTTCAGGGCCGCCGCCAGGATCTCCCGGCGCTTTCGGTTGTCATCCCGTTCTTTTCTGGTCAGCTGGGCCATATCTCAAATTCATTATTTCATTTTTAGAATAATCATTCTATAAACAGAATAAACATTTTTGTCAACCCTTGTTTTCCTTAGTCATTTAATTATTCCTCTTGCCATGCGGACCGATTTTTGGTTAAATCCCCGGAAATTTAAAATGTAAAAATATGCAAAAAGGAACCTGTTATGTCAAAGTCTGTTGGAATTGACTTGGGCACCACCAACTCAGCCATTGCCATCAAAAAAATACAAGTAGAGATCATTCCCAACAAGGAAAATGAAACGATAACCCCTTCCTGTGTGGCCCTCCGGCAGAAAAAAAAATTGCTCGGGCTTTCCGAAAAAACCGAATTTTTCGTGGGAAAACATGCATTGGAATGGTTGAAACAGGATCCGGCCAATACAGTCACCGCTGTCAAGCGATTGATGGGCCGAAGCTTTGACAATCCGGAAGTGCAGAAACTGATATCAGATCCCCGTCAGGTGATCACCATCCGCCGTCAAACCAGGGGAACCGAAAACAGCCTGGTACTGGTACTCAATAAAAAAGAATACACCCCGGAAGCGATCTCTTCTGAAATTCTGAAAAAACTATGTGCCGATGCCGGGGACAGTCTGAAAGGCAAGGTGGAATTTGCCGTGATCACGGTACCGGCGTATTTCAATGACAAACAAAAACATGCCACCCGGACGGCGGCGGCCCTGGCCGGCATCAAGGTGCAGCGGCTGCTTCCGGAACCTACGGCAGCCGCCATCTCCTTCGGGGTCGACCAGGTCAATGACGTAGATGTGAACACGGTTCTGGTGTTTGATTTCGGTGGCGGGACCTTTGATCTGTCGGTTCTGACCATCAGCGGGGGCCAGTTCATCGAGCAGGGCAAAGGCGGCAACATGTGGCTGGGCGGGGAAGATATCGACCGGCAGCTGATGGATCTTGTATTGGAGATCACAGCCCGGGAAAATAATATTGAAGATATCCATGCATTGATCGATCAGCAGACAGACCGCGTGAAAAACCAGTTCCTGGGAGAGTTGAAGGTTCAGGTGGAACAGGCCAAAATCCGGTTGAGTCAGGAACAGGAAGCCTATATTGAGATTCTGGGCCTGCTCACGGATGAAGACGGCGACCTGCTGGACGTGGATGTGACCCTGAACCGGGACCGGTTTGACACCCTTGTCCAGCCAGTGGTGGACACGGCCATGGATTTGACCCGCCGGCTGCTGACAGATATCCATATCCCGACAGACCTGATCGACAGGGTGCTTCTGGTGGGAGGCAGCTCCCACATTCCCTGTATCATTTCCGCTGTCCAGGACATGTTCGGGACCTCGAAAGTGTTGGTGCACAACCGTCCCATGCTGGCCATTGCCGAAGGTGCGGCGATTTTAAGCCACCGGCTGTCGGAAAGCTATGAATGTGCCGGTTGTGGAAAATCGGTGTCACAGACCGAGACCACTTGCCCTCATTGCAGGTTCGACCTGGAAAAACGCACCATTGACCAGGGCGTTCTGGACATTGTTCATTCAACGGCCCATGACTATTATGTGGTGCTGGAAAACGGCAAAAAATACTTATTCATTGAAAAAAACACCCCGCTTCCCTGTGAACAGACCGAGGTGTTCAAACTGGTAGAGCCGGATCAGCAGCTGGTGCACATGAAATTTTTCAACCAGGTCAACGAGATAGAGGAATCAATTGGAGACCTGTGGCTGGGTATCGATAAGGAAACCCTGGAAAAATGCTGGGATAATCTGGCGGATTCAGATGAATCCACTGTGCTCAGCATCGAGGTCACACTGAAAATCGATGAAAACAACCTGGTATCGGTTGACGCGTCGCTCAGGGAGTTTCCGGATGTTCACCTGAGCCGGACCCTGTCCCGGGGCCGGGCCGATGAAACCTTGTTCCGGAACGTGGAAACAATGATCAATGAAGCCAATGAAAAAATGCTTTCTTCCTATATCATGGATGACATGACCACCCGGATCGTTTCCACGATTCAGGATATTCACGAGGTGATCGACCCGGACAGTGGCCAGGTGGTCGAACCGGTCCACCAGCTTGCTGAAATGAAAATCGAAAAAACACGGCGATTTTCGGAAAACGATATCAGCTGCTACAGCACCATCTATTTTGCACAAAATGCGCTGGATCATTTTGGCATACTGTTATCTTCCAAAGACCAGGCTCTGATGCAAAAAAAGATTGACCACCTCAAAAAGATGAACCTCACCGGGTCTTATGAGAAAAACCTGTCTGCATATGAAGATCTGAAACGATCTATAGACGAATTTCCGCACATCGTCATTTTGATGCAAGTCAAGAAAGCCCAAGATTATTGCGATCAGCATGATCCCGACCGGGCCGGGACATTCAAGGCGGACATAGAAAAGCTCATGGATGCGATCATGAAACAGGATTTGAAACTGACAGATGCCCTCCTTCAAGAAATCATACCCAGAGTATACAAAACCCTGGACGAATTTGATTATGAAGCCGGAACGATTCACAAAGGAATTACCCGGTGATGACCGATCGGATCCAATGCCCGGTATGCCAATATACCCGGATTCCCCGGGATATGGACACATGCCCCCAGTGCGATGCCGACCTGACATGTTTCCGGCTGCTGGACCGTCTTTCCGATATGCCGCCGGAACCGGCCCCCGTCTCTCCTGAAGCTGCCCCCGAAGACAGGTCCGCCATCAAGGACGTATCTGATGGCCGGGAAACAGCTGCATTGAAGTCAAATGATTTGTCAGGCAGTCACCGGAGGCTGGTACCTTTGGCCCTGATGTCATTGGCCCTTGTTCTGGCGGTTTTTTTCATTTTTTTTACATACCGGTTGTCAGCGGTAGAGCATCTGCTGCAGCGGCAGCATGCAGCTCTGACGAATCTGTCCTCAGCGGGCGTATCCCGGGAAAAGGATTCCCAAAAAAAATCCGGATGCTGGAACTGCTCCGGAAACAGGAAATCACTTTGGCATACAGTGCCCTTTTGAAAACATATATGGCAGATGTAAAATCCTCTGTTCGTGAAAATGGCACCCGACTGGACCGTGTTGAATCCAGATTATCACGCCTGTTATCCCATCGTGAAATGGACCCGATCCTGAATAGCAAAAAACAGACGCAGGTTGCCATGAAACCGATTCTCATTATAACGGAAACCCTGGAAACAGATACAGGCAGCAAAATCATTGGAATTGATATGGAGTAGTCATGGCCAGAAAAAAAAATAAAATCGATGTTATACTGAACCGGGCACACAAATTGTTCGATGCACAAAATTATCTGCTGGCGGAAAAAGAGTTTGAAAAAGCCCGGAAAAAAGCACCGTCCAGTGACATTGATGAAAAACTGGATATCTGCCGGGAGAAGAACCGGTCTGAAAAAGGAAAACTGCTTGTTAAAAAAGGGTACACCGCCATTAAGAATAATGCGCTACAGGAAGCGATTTCCTGTTTTACCCAGGCCCGGCAACTGATGGATGATCCGGGATTATCTGAAAAAATACAGGAACTGGAGCAGCAGATTCAGGTCGGCAGTATCCATGAGACCGCCGGAAATGCCGAAGAATCCGGTGATTATGTCGCAGCTGCCGCATTGTATGAACAGATATGGCAGGAGACCGACAATTCACGATTTTGCATCCGCAGTGGTGTGTGTCATGTCAAAGCAGGCAGTGAAGACCAGGCTATACGCATTTTTCAACAGGCAAAACCATTGGATGATACCGGGTGCTATTACTATGGATTTGCCCTGGCAAAAACAGGGCACTATCCCGAAGCCATAACCCAGTGGGAAAAGATCAACACCCGTATCCCTGCATTAATTCCCCAGAAAATACAGGTTTTGTCCCTGGCCTTTTCCACACTGTACCATGCCCTGGAAAAAGGGATGGATATCGAAACCATCCGCAGCCGTGCCAAAGATTTGAAAAAGGTTACCCGCACACTGGCCCAATCGGAACTGGCAGACCATTTTAATATGCTGTACCATTATTGCAGTATGACATTACTGGAGATCTGGTGGGAACAGGAAGCGTATGAAAAAATCGCCGATCTCCTGGAACAGGCAACCGCTTTCAATACTTTGGAATTCATCGTCCTGAAGGCAAAAACCTGTTATCACCTGGCTGAAAAGAACGAAACCTTCTTATACCCCATGGTGCAATCCTGGTTCACAGCCATTTTTTATCAACACCCTGTCGAAAAATGCGTTGACAACCCGGAAAAACAACAGCAGATTCGTCAGCAATTGATCCGCATGGCAGAGCAGCGCATCGATGGCCATACCGGTTCTCCAACCGTCCGGCAGGCAGCTGCCCTGTTTGCCGTGGAAAAAAAACTGATCACAGACATGGAAACCATGTACCGGGAATCCCGGTCCGACACCCCCCGTATCTGTACCCCCTTTTATGCAGCGATCACGGGTCGGTCGGAGGAGATCTTGTCCGATATCCGCAAAAACAGGGATTTTTTCAAAGATCCGGAACATTACCTGGAAACCGGGGGGTTTTATTCCCGGGCATGGGAAAGTCTGTATGCCTTGAAGACAGGGGATGTTGACAAGGCACATGCGTTGATTGAACAGATCATCGAAGACAACGCTTCTTTGGATGAATTTGTTGAATATACGGTGGCACGGGTGTGGTTGGCCTATGGACAGGCCTGCCTGGAGCGCGGGGAAAAAAAATTTCTGCCCTTTTTTTCATCCACCCCTGCCCTGTTCGAGGCGGCACCTTCCATTGAACAGCGTTTTGCCGACCGCCTGGACCAATATGATGGGGACAGATTGGCTGAATATGAAACAGTATTGAAATGGCTTTACGAAAAAAGACCGTCGCCCCCTGTGGCCCGGGTTTTTTCCGCGATCATGTCCACATTGGCTGTCAGACGATTCAATAAAAATCATTTCAATGATCATCAGCTGGCGTCAACACTGGAAAAAGCGCTGGATATCCACCCGGAAAATCAATACGCACGTCACAACCTCAAACAAACACAGATCGATATCGAAAAAAATGATATACTGGATGCCCTGTTTAAAAACAAAATGGGAAAGGCAGCCGATATCGTTCTGGAATCGGAATATCCGGAAATGGAAGCCTTCTTTTTTTCAGAAGCGGAAGACATGCTGGATATACTTTGCAGCACTATCCCGGACAAAGGGTTTTTGACCATCATGCTTCACCGATTTCGCGATGCGTGTGAATCCGTGGATGAAACCCATTATCTTGTGGAAAAAATCAATGACAAACTGACGAATCCAGGCAAAGGAATGTGAGATGAATCCGTTTACAATTCTCGGGGTGACACAGCAGGCCACCCACAAAGAAATTATTCAGGCAGTCGGGCAGGCGATGCGCACCCGCCAGTATTCCGCCCAAACCATTGCCCGGGCTCAGAAACTGCTCCTGGACCCGGAATCCCGGGCCTGTCAGTATTTTTTACACGGTATTGATCTAACAGATATCAAAAATGACATGATGCAGGACATGACAGGCATTTGTGAACAGATTGAACAGCAGCATGCCCCCCGAAACGTGCCGCTGCAATACCTTGCTGAAATCGAGATCCAAAATGATCTCTGACAAACAGCAGCTGAAACAAAAACTGATCCTGTTTCAACAGCAGATCAGTGAACTGAAACAAACGCTGGCCCAGAAAGAGATGCAGTTTCAAGAACGGGAAAAAGCGCTCTTTTCAGATCTTTTTGAAATTGTAGACGTACTGGATAATATTGACCGCTTTGTTGTATCCAAACAGGACCAGATGGACAAAACCGGAAAAAAACTGGGCAAAAACATCGGGGCTGTGCATCGAAAACTGCTGCGCCAGCTTCGCTCCCGGGGAATCGTTCCGATCCTTTTTCCTGACAACAAAGTTGCTATTGAGACCTGTAAAATCATCGAGACCCGGGAGCAGCCGGATCTGGACAATGAAACCATCCTCGAAATTCTCAAAACCGGTTATATGAGAGAGCAGGATGGTACTGTGATACGCAAGGCTGAAGTGATAACGGTCCTGAATGCCGATGGACAGCCCTAATTCAAGCGTCTGTTTCATTACAGATCAAGTCAAGGATATAATCTGAAATCTTTTGTGGCGGATCATGGTTACGGATGCCCCAAGGATCAAGGTGGCATGATATTTTTTTCCATGATGGGCAAAAACTGTCTTCGTTTACAGGGAAACACCCATATCAGCCTGCCGGTACCACTGACCCCTCCTGATACTGCATAAAAGCCCCGCGGTAAAAATACATGATTGTACCAATTGGAAACCGAATGCTTCTTTTATATAAATGAATCAGCTTTTAACTGCGGATGAGAAAAAATACCTGTGTCACTGTCCGCAGCCTGAAACCATTAAAAAGAGAAATTAAAATGAAAAAAAAGATTCTGTTTTTGGCTATCCTGATATTCCTGGCGACTGCTGCCACGGCTGTTGGCGATGCGTTCCTGGACCGATTCAAAAAAGAGGTCCACCGGTTTACCCTGGACAACGGCATGACATTTCTGGTGGTGGAACGTAACCAGGCACCGGTTGTCAGTTTTGTCACACTGGTGGATACGGGCAGCGTGGATGAACCTGCCGGACATACCGGCATTGCCCATTTTCTTGAACACATGGCCTTCAAGGGAACACCCCGGATCGGCACCCAAAACTGGGAGAAAGAAAAAGAAATATTAAAAAAACTGGATCAGGCATACACGGAACTGATTATGGCCAGATACAAGTCGGACAGGGACAGCCAGGCCGATATCGACACCCTCCGCCGGGAGGTTGAACGTCTGCGCGAAAAAGCGGAACAATATGTTGATCCCAATGCCTATGCCCGGCTGCTGCAGCAAAACGGGGCCACTGACCTGAATGCAGCAACCGGCAGAGATTATACCATGTATTTCTGCAGCCTGCCGGCAAAAAATACTGCACTGTGGTTCCGGCTGGAATCCGATCGCCTGACCAATCCGGTTTTCAGACAATTTTATACCGAAAAACAGGTGGTGCTGGAAGAGCGGCGGATGCGGGTTGATTCCGATCCCACCGGGCGGCTGTTCGAAGAGTTTCTGGCCACCGCGTTCATGGCCCATCCCTATGGAGCGCCCACCATCGGCTGGGCCTCGGACATCATTACCACCACCAGGGAAGACATGGAACGTTTTTACAAACGCCATTATACACCGGCCAACATG
>JAABSS010000493.1 GCA_011390235.1 Desulfotignum sp. | reverse complement strand
ACTCAGTACTCAGCTAACAGCTTTCACATTTTGTTGTCCCCGTCAGGGCATGGTCGTTATTTATAAAAATACTTGACATATATTTTGAATCTATGTCAAGTATATTTTTACTGGCCACAACATTTATTGTTAATGATAGATAAAAAGGGCATCGTATATGGGGAAACCGTTAAAAGTGCAGAAAATTCCCAAACAGCCCCTGGCTGTAAAAGCCTATGAAACCCTGGTGAAAAAGATCATCTGCCTGGAATACCAGCCCAGCCAGCATCTGGAGGAAAACCAGCTGGTGGAGGATCTGGGAATCGGGCGGACCCCTATCCGGGAGGCCCTGGTGCGGCTGCACGGCGAAAAAATGGTGGAATCCCATCCCAAAAAAGGGGTGATTGTCCGGCCCATTACCCTGCAGAACACCAAGGCCATGTTTGAAAGCATGAAACTGATCGAGCTGGGGATTGTGGATATTGCCGTGGATAAGGATTGCTCTGTTTTTCTGGATAAAATGAAAACAGCCAACCTCTGGGCACAAAAAGCCATCATGGCCAATGATGTGTTTGACCTGGTGGAGGCAAACCATGAATTTCACATGCATTTTGCCAGGTGTTCCCAGAATGAGTTTCTTATCCGGGCGGTCAAAGACATCAGAACAGAAGCCAAACGTCTGTCCTACCTGTCCTATGACAATATGATTGATCCCCAACGGCCCCTGGAAATCCATTATGAATCCGTGGTGGGTGAACATGACCAGATCATTGACGGCCTTGCCCAAAGGGATGCACAGCATGTAAAAAAACTGATAACAGACCATATATTGACTTTCAGGGAAAGGATCCTTGTGTTCATGACCTCCTGACAGGCTGTTCATGCGCAAAACCGAAAAACCACGTTTTTATCCCCAAAATAAGGTGAAGATGAAACACATCGATTTGAACTGTGATATGGGAGAAAGCTTTGGGGCCTATACCATCGGTATGGACCCGGAAGTCATGGACCATATCACGTCGGCCAATATTGCCTGCGGGTTCCATGCCGGAGACGCTCTGGTCATGGATAAGACCGTGAGACTGGCGCAGCTGAAAAAAGTGGGCATCGGTGCCCATCCGGGATATCCGGACCTGTTGGGATTTGGCCGGCGGTCCATGGCCTGTTCACCAGAGGAAATCACCCGATATGTCATCTACCAGACGGGGGCATTGAAAGGGTTCTGCAGTGCCCACAAGGCCCGAATGCAGCATGTCAAGCCCCATGGGGCTTTGTACCTGGATGCGGTGGAAAACGAGGTCATTGCCAGGGGTGTTGCCGATGGTATCCTGGCGGTGGATCCGGATCTGCTGTTTGTGGCACTGGCAGGCAAAAAAGGGGAAACCATGCGGCGCATGGGTGCACAGACGGGCCTGAAAGTGGTGTATGAAGCCTTTCCTGACCGGGCTTATACCCCGGAAGGCACCCTGGTGTCCAGAAAACATCCCGGAGCAGTGATCTCTGATCCGGATGAAGTAGCCCGGCGTGCCCTGGATATGGCCAATGGATATGTCATTGCCATTGACGGCACCCGCATAGACCTGGAAGTGCATTCGCTTTGTGTTCACGGCGACAACCCCGCTGCCGTGGACCTGGTGAAAAATATCCGGCAGACCCTGGAAGCAAGTGGTATCCGGGTCATCCCCATGGGGGAAACCAGCCCATGACAGCAACTGTATTTGAAAAACCGGTCTGCCGTCTGGCCGGAGACAGAGGCTTTCTGGTGGAATTCGGTGACGGCATTGATCCGCAGGTGAATGCCAAGGTGCGGGCCATGGCCGGGATTCTGGAAAAAGAAAAGCCGGAAGGGATACTGGAAGTGATCCCAACCTACCGGTCCCTTTTGTTTATTTATGACCCGGAACAGACCGATCCGGACAGCCTGTATCTGCTGGTTGAAAAGCTGGAAACCAGCCGGGCGGACATGGATCCCAATACATTCAATATCGTTGAAATTCCGGTATGTTATGGCGGTGAGTTCGGTCCGGATATCGGTAACGTCCAGAAGGCCTCCGGCCTGACACAGGAACAGGCGATCCAGGTGCATGCAGCACCTGAATACCTGATCTATATGGTGGGATTTACCCCGGGATTTGCCTTTCTGGGGGGACTGGATGAAAGACTGTTCACTCCCCGCCTTGAAACCCCCCGTATGGTCGTACCCAAAGGCTCTGTGGGCATTGCCAACAACCAGACCGGCATGTATCCCATTGCCAGCCCGGGCGGGTGGCAGATCATCGGCAGAACCCCCTTGAACCTGTTCGCACCCTGGAAAAAAGATCCCTTTCTTTATCGGGCAGGGGATAAAATTAAATTTGTGCCCATATCGGAATCTGAGTATAATCGGCTGGCCAAAAAGGAGCCCCTTTGATGAACGCGTTTGAAGTGCTGGCTCCGGGCGGATTTACCACGGTTCAGGACAAAGGCAGGTTCGGGTTCCAGCAGATGGGGGTGCCTGTCTGCGGGGTTCTGGACACCTTTGCCTGTGACACTGCCAACCTGCTGGTGGGCAACGACACCAACCGGGCCGTAGTGGAAATCACGGTAATGGGACCGTCCCTCAAATTTCTCACATCCATGGACATTGCTGTCACCGGTGCGAAAATGGAGATGACCCTGAACGACCGGCTCGCAGAGCAGTGGCGGTCCATCCGGGTGAAGCCCGGTGACGTGCTGACCATTTCCCAGGTCCAGACCGGCTGCCGGGCCTGTCTGGCCGTCACCGGCGGGATTAAGGTTCCCCTTGTCATGGGGTCCTGTTCCACTTATGTGGGCGGCGGTTTCGGCGGATTCATGGGCAGATCCCTGCAGGCCGGCGATATCCTGGATGCCCATGGCGGTGACCCGCTGACCAGGGAGCGGGTGGTGCCGGAAGAACTGGTCCCGGATTATCCATCCCATGTGCTGCTGCGCGCGGTTCCCGGCCCCCAGGATGACTTTTTTGACCAGGGCGCAACCACCCTTTTCACCACCCGGTATATGGTCACCCCCAGGGCGGACCGCATGGGATACCGGCTGCAGGGAGAAAAAATCCCCATCAAACAGGGTATGCCCAAAAGCATCGTATCGGAACCCTCCATGCCCGGCGGCATCCAGATCCCGGCGGATGAACAGCCCATCATCCTTTTGGTGGAGCAGACCGTGGGGGGATATGCCAAAATCGCCACCGTGATCTCCACAGATATCCCAAAGGTGGCCCAGGCCACTCCGGGAGATACCATTTCATTTGAAAGCATTGATCTGAAAACCGCCCACCAGATTTATCGTGATGAAAAGAAGAAACTGGCCAAAATCCTGGAGCGCCTGTAATGCCAATACAACCGGACATCCATATAACATCCATGCCCTGGCGGGCACAACAAAGAATGAAAGCTGTTAGCGTTTAGCTGTTAGCTGAATACTGAATACTGATGGCTTATGGCTGATGGCTGATGGCTTTCATATAAAATTCGGCCTGGATGAAGAGATCATTACAGGATATATGTGCTGGTTTTCGCCCTTCTGACACCTGTTATGGTATGGCTTCTGACAGGGTTAATGATAACGCGGCCGTCTGCGGGCAGCTGTTTATACCGCTGCAAAGAACCACTGGGCGCCCAGAAAAACCACCATGCTCAAGACAATGGTCAAAAGCAGGTTTTTGAATACCCCGCCGATGATACAGGCGGCAATGGCGCCAATGAGATAGGGATTATCCAGGTTCAGGTCAAGGGTTTTTCCATCGGGCATCAGCACAGAGGGCACAATGATGGCTGTGAGTACGGCAGGAGGCACATATCTCAATCCCTTTTCAAACAGCTTCGGAAACTGCATCCGTCCGGAAACAGGAAAAAGAATATAGCGTATGCCAAAGGTGACCGCAGCCATCCCTGCAACCATATAGATTTCAGATAATGTTATACCAATATCGAACATATTCACATTCCCTTCTTCTTGTCAGAGAATAGTTTTTCACACACCACCCCCGCCATGACACCGGCAAGGGCAGCCGCCATCAGACCCAGCTTGTGGGGAAACCCATGGGCGAGAATGGAAACTGTTCCGGCGGTGATCACTGCAGCCCACATGGGCCTTGAAACAAGATACGGAATGACAATGCCGATGAATGTGGCTGGCATGGCAAAATCAAGCCCCCACCGGGATATTTCCGGAAAGGTTTTTCCCGCGGAAAGACCGATCAGGGTACACAGATTCCAGTTGAGGTACATGAACACCATGGAACCCAGGTTGTAATAGCGCTTGCCGGTTACACCATCATGTTTGCTGTACCGGGTGACGGCCACTGCAAAGGTTTCATCGGTCAAACCAAAAGCCAGGACCATTTTCCAGGCATGGGGCAGGTGTTTATAAAAGGGCACCATGGTCGCGCTGTAGAGCATGTGCCGCAGGTTGACCACAAAGGTGGTTACCACTATCATGGGCCACGGGGTGCCTGAGGCTGCCAGACCAAGGGCCACAAACTGGGCAGAGCCCGCAAAAACAAACAAGGACATCCCCATTGCAGCGCCAAAGGAAAGCCCGGCTGTATCAGCCAGTGCTCCGAAGATAATACCGAAGGGCACCGCACCCACAATCAGTGGAAAGGTGTCCTTTGCCCCTTCAAAAAAAAGAGACAACCTGGAATGGTTTGTCCGGGAGGGCGAATCAGGTCTGCTCATCGCATCTTCTTTCTTGTTCCTGCATCTATAAGGCCCTGCTTCACCGCGCCATATGCTGCCATCCGCCGCCCATAGCCTTGTACAGGCGCACCAGGTTGGCACTCACCGCGCCCCGGCTTTGGGCCAGCTGGTCTTCAAAGGAAAGCAGGGAGCGCTGGGCATCCAGCACATTGCTGAAGTCCACCAGCCCGGCCCGGTACTGGTCTCTGGCAATGCGGTCGGCGTTTCTGGCTGCTGCCGTGGCCTTGACCAGGGAATCGCGGCGCAGCTGTTCCTTGGCAAATGCCAAAATCGTATTTTCAATCTCTTCTCTGGCTGTCAGCAATGCAGCCTGGTAATCGATCATGGCCTGTTCCTGGCGGGCGGACTGGGCGGCAACAGCCTGCCGGATCCTGCCACCGTCAAAAAGACGCCAGGAAACCCGGGGACCGATCCCCCAGAACCGGCTGGAGCTGTTGAAAAAATTCCCGATTGATAAGGCTTCCAGACCGAAGGTGCCGGTCAGGTGAAATTGCGGATACAAGTCTGCCATGGCCACTCCCACTAAGGCGGTTTCCCGGGCCAGGGCACGTTCTGCCCGGCGGATATCCGGACGCTGGCGCAGGGTGTGGGCGGGAATATCCATGACCACTTCCAGGGGAATGCTGGGGATGGCGTGGTTTTTGGTCAATTCTTCATGCAGGGTTCCGGGAGGTTTTCCCACCAGCACAGCCAGGCGGTTTGCTGTCCTGCCAAGACCGTCCTGGAGCAGGGGAATCTGGGATCGGGTCTGCTCCAGAATGTATTGGGCCTGATGTACTGCCAGTTCACCGATCAATCCGGCATTGAAACGGGACAAATTGATTTCATAGGTTTCTTTTTGCACATCCAGATTCCCCCGGGCTGCAATCAGCCGTTCTTGAAAGGTGCGCAGCTCCAGATAATTGAGAGCCACTTCCGCCTGCAGACTGACCAGCATTGCGGCCAGGTTCTCCTGGCGGGTTTCCACCTCTGCCAGGGCTGCCTGTTGTGATCGCCGGATCTTACCGAAGACATCCATTTCCCAGGCAGTATCAAAACCGGCATGGTAAAAGCCGGAGGCTCTTCCGGTACCGGTTTCTTGACTGGTCTGCTGTCTCTGTATCACACCTGTGCTGTCCAGGACCGGATAATCACCTGCCTGACTGATGCCGTAGAGGGCCCGGGCTTCCTGAATCCGGACCACCGCTTTTTGCAGATCCAGATTGTCGGTTGTCGCATTTTCAATCAACCTGGTCAGCCGGGGATCTTTAAACAATTCCCACCAGGCAGCCTGATCCCGGGATACGGTGTCTGAAACTTCTAGCCCGCCCGTAATTTCCGTGTGCCAGGTATCGGGGGCGGGCAGGTTTGGTGTCTGGAATTCAGGACCCACTGCAGCACATCCTGACATGATTATCAGTACCAGTATTATTGCCGGTGAGAAACCAAGGGTAACTGCTTTGGAAAAAAATCCGGATTTGTGACAGGTATCTGTTTTCAAAAGACAATGCATATGCTGTATTACCTCGATTCTTTTGTTATTGTTTCCGGTGCTGCCATGTCCAGCGAATCCTGCTGCTGTCTTGACAGCCTTCTGGCCCGGCCTTTTTCACTGATTGTCTGGAAAATATAATACAAAGAAGGAATCAAAAAAATACCCAGAAAAGTGGCCACACACATACCGGAAAAAACCGCAGTGCCGATGGCCCGGCGGCTGCCGGCCCCTGCCCCGGTGGCGATGAGCATGGGAACCAGTCCGAAAATAAAGGTTAAAGAGGTCATGAGCACCGGCCGAAAACGGATGGCCCCGCCGTTCACAGCCGCCTCTGCAATGGAAAGGCCTGCCAGACGCTGACCCCTGGCAAATTCAACAATAAGAATAGCATTTTTCGCTGCCAGACCCACCAGCAGCACCAATCCGATCTGGGCGTAAATGGACAGAGGCATTCCAAGCAGCCACAGACCGGCCAGGGCCCCCAGTGTTCCCACCGGTATGGTCAATACAATGGAAAATGGCAGGTTCCAGCTTTCATACTGGGCCACCAGGAAAAGATAGGCAAAGACCAGGGCCAGGGCAAAGAGCCAGATCACCTGGTTGCCGGTGCTTTTTTCCTGGTATGACAGGGCAGACCACTCATAGCCAAAACCTGTGGCCAGCTCCTTTGCCGCCACCTGTTCCATGGCGGCCATGGCCTGCCCGGAGGAAAATCCCAGGGCGGCATTGCCGTTGAAATCCGCACTGGTGAACTGGTTATACCGCTTTATAAGTTGGGGTCCCAGAACCGTGCGCAGGGTCACCAGGGTAGTGAGGGGAACCATCTTCTGGTCATTGTTGCGCACATACAGACGTTTTATATCTTCTGCCGTATCCCGGAAGGGTCCGTCTGCCTGGACTTTGACCTGGTAGGTCCGGCCCCCGAGATTAAAGTCATTGACATAGGCAGATCCCAGGTGGGCCTGGAGGGTTGAAAAAATCCGTGCCACCGGCACCTTGAGATATTCCGCCCTGGTCCGGTCCACATCCACAAAAATCTGGGGGGTATCTGCCGTGTAGGTGGTGAATACCTGGTTCAGTGCCGGGTTCTGGTTGGCAGCCATCATGAGGTTAAGGGCCATGCCGAACAACTCTTTGGGATCCTGCCCTTCTTTGGCCAGCAGCTGAAAAGTGAAACCGCTGCTGGCACCCAGCCCGGAGATGGGGGGCGGCACAAAGGCAAAGGCATTGGCATCGGACAGGGCTGCCAGTTTTCCCTGGGCCTGGCCAACAACCGCATCCAGATGCTGGTGCGGCAGTCGCCGTTCATCCCAGGGTTCGAGAATCCCCAGGGCAAACCCCACATTGTCGGCATTCCCGCTGAGCAGACTGAATCCGGACACACCGATCATGTTGGCCACCCCGTCGATGCTGCGTATTTCACTGGTGATGTCATCGAGCACCACAGCGGTACGGGACAGGGAAGCAGACTGGGGCAGCTGTACATTGATAAAGAAATATCCCTGATCTTCCGAAGGAAGAAAACTGGTGGGTGTGCTGTTAAACAGCATGACAGTAGCCGTTATAACCCCGGCAAACAACAGTATGGGAACCACCAGCCATCGGATCATCCAGGCGGACCCTGCTACATACCCTTTTCGGCTGACACCAACCAGACTGTTGAACCAGGCCAAAGGACCTCTTGCAGACTGCCGGTGCTGTGTGAGAAAGGTGGCACACAGGGCCGGACTCAGGGTCAGAGCGCAGGTGGCGGAAAGCAGTACAGCACTGCACATGGTCACGGCGAACTGGCGGTACAGCTGGCCGGTGATGCCCGGCATGAACGCCACCGGTACAAAAACGGAAAACAGCACCAGGGTAGTGGAAATAATGGGACCAACCACCTGTGCCATGGCTTTTTTTGTGGCGGCAGGTGCGGACAGATTTTCTTCCTGCATGACCCGGTGCACATTTTCCACCACCACAATGGCATCATCCACCACCAGACCGATGGCCATGATCAGGGCAAACAGGGTGATGGTGTTGGCGTTGTATCCCAGGGCTATGAGAATGGCAAAGGTGCCGATCAGGGATACCGGGATGGCCACGGCCGGGATCAGGGTGGCCCGCCAGTTCTGAAGAAAGGCAAAAATTACGGCAATTACCAGCAGGGTCACCAGAGACAGGGTTAAAATGATTTCATCAATGGCAGCAGACACATACCG
>JAABSS010000492.1 GCA_011390235.1 Desulfotignum sp. | reverse complement strand
CCAAAAACAGTCAATGTAAGCCCGCCCAGATTGTTGACCAGGATGTTCATCATTGCCTGAACTCTCATGCCGGCCTGGCCGGCAGCTATGGTTTCCATGGAAAAAGCTGAAAAGGTTGTCAGCGCCCCTAAAAAACCGGTGATCAGCAACAGGCGCATCTCCGGTGTCAGCAGGCGTACCCGGTCCGACAGTCCGAACAATAATCCAATCAGAAAACACCCTGCCAGATTGACGGCCAGTGTGCCCCAGGGAAAGCGGGTGCCCCACAGGTTGATCGTCACAAGGCTGATGCCGTAACGGCTTGCCGCACCCAGACTGCCGCCCACCATTACCCAGAGCAGTTTTTCCATTTTTTGTATGTCCCCTTTCTTTTGGTTGCCGGCAAGGTTTTTGTTATCACTATTTTTCCAACATTGCACCCAAAGCCTATCAATCCAGATGAAGCACCACGGAAACAGCGGTGAAAAAAGCCCGGACCGGATCTCCTTTCTTTATACCGGAAATCCAGGGGCCTGCAGAGGATATCACAGCACAGATCTGCATGGACTCTGAGACTGTGACAATGCATTCAGTATTGATTTTCCCCCGGGTGATCCTGGTCACAATCCCTTCCATCCGGTTTTCCACACTGCAATCACAAGAAGCCTTTGCGCTTTGCAGCATCACCTGGGGGGCCTTGACCTCAGCGGTGACCCATTTGCCGGTAACCAGGCCAAGCCCTTTTACACTGTCATTGGTTATCACGGTAATGATGGGGTGCCCGTCCAGGGTGGTCATTTCGATCAGAGACTGAATATCCCCTTTTACGATGTTCGTGACTTTACAGAAAAAAGCGTTGCGGGCACTGGTTCTGCGGCCGGATTCCTTTTCCATGAACCGCTTGGCAACCGCCTGAATATCTGTTTCCGAAAAAGTGACATATGATGAGGTCAGGCTGGCGGAGGTGTGCCCTAAAATCATCTGAACGGCCGGCAGCGGCAGATTACCCTGCATTAATTCCACCCCCCTCGCCCTGCGGATGGCTTCCGGGCCGCCCATTTCCTTGGCAAACCCGCAGTCAGCAGCCCGTTCATAGAATTTTCGTCGCACAAACCCGGGGTCAAGGTCAGACAGCCGGCCTGATTTTTTTTTAAATTCCGGTGTGTGGACCAGTTTCTGGATCTCATTGCACAGGGCCTCGGAGAGATGGACCGTTCTTGGTTTCACACCGGTTTCAGGCCCGCTGCTGCAATAGGTCACCGCATGGTTCTGTGAGTCGATATCTGTAAAAGGGTTGACCACCAGCACTTCCTTTAACTTTGCACCGGTATACCGGATCAAAAGAAATGTGATCAGAATGCGGCGGCGGGAAAAGCGCACATCAGCACGGGGTGAATCGGTTGCCCATTTTCGAAAGGACTGTTCCAGCTGATTCAACTGAGCCGTATCCAGGCATGGGCCGGTATGGGCAATGGAGATGATCCGGCTGTGGTCTTTTCCACCGGACGGTGAAAAATCCTGATTCAGTGATGTTTTCTTTTGATCCGCCATATCGGTTTTCCATACGTTCAACGGGTTGCAGTCATTTATGGGATAATTCAATAAAATACTTGACGTCTCTTGTCAATGGCTGCTACTATCACGAATATAATAATTTACGTGACTATGGATCTATATTTTTACCGGAGGAATTGATATGTATTTTTCAACCGCAGGCATAGAAGTGGCGATCTGGATACCGCCGCTGGTGGCATTTGTGGTGTCATTTTTCACCTCCATGGGCGGGATATCCGGTGCTTTTTTGCTGCTGCCGTTCCAGATGTCGGTTCTGGGCTACACCCATCCTTCGGTCAGCGCCACCAACCAGCTGTTCAATATTGTAGCCATTCCCACCGGGGTATACCGCTACTGGCAGGAGGGCCGTATGGTATGGCCCTTGACCTGGATCGTAGTTGCAGGAACCCTGCCCGGCGTATTCATCGGTGCAATTGTGCGGGTGGCCTGGCTGCCGGACCCCGGACTGTTCAAGCTGTTTGCCGCCGGGGTCCTGCTGTATATCGGGATTAAACTGATGCGGGACCTGCTGAAGCAACCCGGCCGAAATAACAGCAAAGGCAACAATAAAAAGCGACTTCAAACCCTGATGAAAGCCTGGCGCTCTGATGGCACCACCGCACGGCCATCCACTGTGACACATTTTAATATCCGACGGCTGGGATTTACGTTTTACGGGGAATCCTATGATGTATCCTTTCCGGGCATCTTTTTTCTCAGTTTCATTGTGGGCATTGTCGGCGGCATTTACGGTATCGGCGGCGGTGCCATAATTGCCCCGTTTTTTGTCACTTTTTTCGGACTGCCGGTATATATCGTGGCCGGAGCGGCCCTGATGGGGACCTTTATCACCTCCATTGCCGGGGTCGTTTTCTACCAGGCCATTGCCCCGTTTTATCCCCATCTGTCTGTGGCACCTGACTGGCTGCTGGGAATTTTGTTCGGTATCGGCGGCATGGCCGGCATGTACTTAGGGGCCCGGTGCCAGAAATTTGTCCCGGCCAATGCCATCAAATGGATGCTGACCGGGATCATGATACTGACGGCAGCCAAATATGTGCTTGAATTTTTCGGGTAAGGCATTTTCAGGCAATCCATCGTCTCCGGATGTTGTAAAGACTGGCCATGGCCGCTTGATCCGTATTCCCCTGTATACCGCAACCGAATCGAGAATCATCTGTTTTCGAAAAGAATTGTTCTGACATGATGCTTCATGTTATAAAACGACAAATTCACATAATAAAGAGGAAAAGGAAAAAATCCCAGGGACAAAATCACGGAAGGACTTCACACGATTATTGCTGAAATGGACCGATAAAATTGCTTGTAACCGTATTTAACAAGGAATAGGCATAATATGAGAGAGAAAAAAAACAAATCTCCTACAGACAGGCCCCGTCTTCGGGCAGGTGTTGTCGGGGTCGGGTATCTGGGAAAATTTCATGCAGAAAAATATGCCCGTCATCCAGGGGTTGCGCTTGTCGGCGTAGTGGATTCCGACCGCTTACAGGCAGACAGGATTGCAGGACAATGGGGCTGCAGAAGCTATTATGATCACAAAGACATTATCGGCAAGGTTGATGCGGTGAGTATTGCAGTGCCCACAGAGTCCCATTATGCGATCAGCCGTGATTTTATCAATAACCATGTGGATGTTTTAATCGAAAAACCCATGACCACCACCATTGAAGAGGCTGATGACTTAATCAGACTGGCTGAAAAAAACAAATGCATCATTCAGGTCGGACAACTGGAACGGTTCAATCCAGTGGTGGGCGCCCTGAAGGGAATCATTCATAAGCCGCTTTTTATTGAGTCGCATCGTCTGGGCATGTTCAAGGGGCGGGGCCTGGATGTCAGTGTCGTGCTCGATTTGATGATTCACGACATTGATCTCATCTTGAATTTTGTGCGGTCCGGCATCAAGAGTATTCATGCAGCGGGTATTCCGGTGATCACCGACACCGCGGATATCGCCAACGCCCGTCTGGAGTTTGACAGCGGGTGCATTGCCAATGTGACAGCCAGCCGCATTTCAATGAAAAACGAGCGCAAAATAAGACTTTTTCAAAACGATGCCTATATCTCGGTAAATTTTGCCGATCGGGATATTACGATAGTCCGTCAGGATGGATCCAGAGATAAAGGCATCATTCCCGGCATGACCGTTGATAAGCAGAGCTTTTCACATGCAGACGCACTGGAAGATGAAATTTTTTCGTTTGTCGATGCTGTCGGTTCCGGAAAGGAACCACAAGTCACGGGCCGGATGGGGAGAGATGCTTTGGAGATCGCACTCAATGTAATGGAACAGATTCAGCAGACCAGTGAACGGCTGGCAAGATAGCCACAGGACTTGTTTATGAAACTCAAATCAATCGTCATGGTGGCGGGTGAGGCATCAGGGGACCTGCACGGATCCCATCTGGTTTGTGCCCTGCAAGAACAGCATGGGTCGTTGTATATTTGCGGAATGGGCGGAAGATCCATGCAGGCGGCTGGCGCGGATATCCTTATCGATGCCGACCAGCTGGCTGTTGTCGGTATAACGGAAGTGCTTGCCAAGGTTCCCCGGGTTTTCAGGGCCATGGCCCGGCTCAAAAACCTGCTCTCTGATCTGCGGCCGGATCTGCTCATTTTGATCGATTATCCGGAATTCAACCTTCATCTGGCTGCCAGAGCCAAAAAACTGGGCATTCCCGTGCTTTATTATATAAGCCCGCAATTATGGGCATGGCGGTCCGGCCGGGTCAGAAAGATACGAAAGAGAGTGGACCATATGGCTGTAATCCTCCCATTTGAAGAAGCCTTTTACCGGCAGCACAATGTGCCGGTATCTTTTGTCGGGCACCCGCTGATGGATTCAGAGACTGGCAGGATTCCGCTGCCCGCGCCCTCTCTTCCCGACATCCAGTCTCCGGTGATCGGGCTTTTACCGGGTTCCCGGGCCGGAGAAGTCAGCAGCCTTCTTCCCGTAATGCTTGCAGCTGCTCAGCTTATGGAGAATCGACTGGGTAAGGTCTGCTTTGTGATCTCCTCAGCCCCTTCCATCAACAGATCATTGATTCCTTCCATCCTGGAAAAATATCCACTTTCACATGTTGAAATCAGCAGTAAACCGGTCGGCGAGCTGTTCTCCAAATGCCATCTGGCAATCGTGGCCTCGGGCACAGTGACATTGGAAGCCGCTATCTGCGGTACTCCCATGATTGTTACATATGTGGTTTCTCCCTTAAGCTACCGGATAGGCCGGGCCCTGATCCAGGTTGAACATATCGGTCTGGTCAATCTGATCGCCCAAAAACGTATTGCCCCAGAACTGGTGCAGCACCAAGTCACTGCTCAAGCTGTCTGTGAATCTGCCTGGGAAATAATTTCCAATCCGGATAAATACCAACAGGTGTGCCGGGAATTGGCTGTTGTACGGGAACGCCTGGGAAAACGGGGCGCTTCGAGGAAGGTCGCAAAAATTGCCTGCAACCTGATGGGTTGCCGCCATGATTCTTAAACACAAAAATATCCAAAAATCTTGAACTGCTGATCGCACGGATCAGGGAGGCTTTTTTCGGGGAAAATCCCTTCATGCAGGACATGAAAACGCTTATTGGAATCTCCTATCGGCCTTAGTCCTGATCTTTCCTGAGACTTTCGGCAACCCCTACCGCATCTTTTCTACAGCATTTATAAACTGAAAATGGGGGGAATACTGTATTTCACCATAAATCGGATATTGTTATCTTGACTGCATGCGCTGATGTAAAAATTGCATGCCCCAAAAAGAACAAAAAACGCAAAGGAGGTTTATGATGAAACACCGAAAAATAATGTTCATGACAGTGCTTCTGGTCGCTGCCATGCTTTTAGCAGCAAACATTATACTGGCAAATTATGAGAGTAATGAAAAAATGGGCATCCCCAAGGATGTCGATCCGATTCACGCCACCTATCTTCCTGTGATGATGGACAAAAGTTTCCAAGCCACCATGGAAAAAGACAAGAAAATGAAGCCCGAGATCATGGAGCGACAGAAAACCTTGCTTGAACGCCGGTATGATCTGAGCGACAACCCTTCTGATGTAATGATGTCGGCAGAAAGAAAACCTGTTCAGAAAGGCGTGCGCGTAAAGCTTCCCGACGGCATGACCTGGAAAAAACTTTCAGAAATGTCGCCGGAACAGATACGTGCACAAGACGTTTTTCCGGAAGGATTTCTTCCGCTTCCCCATGTCAAGCACGAGACCGGCGGACAGGTAATCCCACCGGATCAGATTAAGGAGATCAACAATCTGGAACAGCGCAACCTCGAACGATTCGATGTTACGTTCGACCTGCCCAATCATCTGCTGCCTGAATTTCCACCGCCGATATTTCTTACCACCAGGCCGGACCTGGGCGATGTCTCACAGGGCAAGCTGCTGTCCATCAGAAATTATTACGAGATAATGCACGGGATACTCACCCCGGTGCAGATGGAAGGACTCAGACTTCTGCTCACCCCGTTTCCACAACAGCAGTTCAACCAGACCGAGGACCGCAAGGTAGAAAAAGCAAGTCTGGGAATTACCTGCTTTGACTGTCATGCCAACGGCCACACCAATGCGGCCTTTCACCTCAACCCGGACACAAGGCCACATATAGCCCGGCTCCGGCTGGATACCGTCAGCCTCAGGGGGGTGTTCAATCAGCAGATCCACGGATCGAAACGATCGCTGCGTTCAATTGAAGACTTCACCGAATTTGAACAGCGGACCGCATATTTTGACGGAGATCATGTAACTGCCGCCAAAAAGGGGGTCCATCTGCCGAATCGCAGCAGTCAGGTATCCATGATGGCGCAGATGCAGAACATTCTGGATTTTCCCCCGACACCGAAACTCACGGTTTTCGGTCGTCTCGATCCGGAAAAGGCAACCGAGATGGAACGTAAGGGAGAAGAAATATTTTTCGGAAAAGCCCGCTGTGCCGAATGCCATCCAGCCCCCTTCTATCTTGATGACAAAATGCACAACCTTCAGGTGGAACGGTTTTATAAACCCCATATGAGCAACAAAAAATGGATCACCGGGGTTGGCCCCATTAAAACCTTCACCCTTAGGGGCATAAAGGATTCACCGCCTTATATGCACGACGGCCGGCTCCTCACCCTTGAAGACACGGTCGAATTCTTCAATATAGTCACCGAACTCAAACTCAACAAAGAAGAAAAAGAGGCGCTTACCGCCTTTATGCGCTGCCTCTAACCCGAAATCATAACCCAGGCGGATACCCTTTTCGAGGGTATCCGCCTGAATACGTAAGAATACGGGCTTCAATTTTTTCAGGCTGTCTCCGGATTTTTTTCAGGAATATCCGGAGACAGCCATGGCGGATCATGGCAAATCCCCACGCCTGCTATTGAAAACCTTTGGGAAATAGCCTATGATTTTGCCATGATTTTCAGATGCAGCCAGATGTTGCTGCCGGGACGCAGCAGAGAAAATAATTGAAACTGATCCTTCCATATTTCCGGCAGTTCAAGGTCCAGATTCTGCTGGGCATGGTCTGCATGATCATCGTGGACGGTGCCCAGCTCATTGTTCCCCAGATTGTCAAATCCGCCGTGGATGTTCTGGCATCAGACAACCTGGACCAAACCATGCTGCTGCGCCAGTGCGTGTTCATTCTGGGCCTGGGCGTGGTCATGACCGTGCTGCGCTATGTCTGGCGCATGCTGCTCATGGGCAGTGCCAGAAACCTGGAAAAAGGGATCAGGAACCAATTGTTTGAACATGCCCTGGCACTGGACCCCACATTTTATGACCGGGTGAAAACCGGTGACATCATGGCCCATGCCACCTCGGACATCAACCATGTGCGCATGGCTTTCGGGTTCGGGATCATTGTGCTGGTGGACACGGTACTGCTGGGAGGCGCTATCCTGGCCATCATGATCTGGACCCACCCGAAACTGACTGCCATGGCCATGATTCCCATGCCGGCCCTGATCTTTTTTACCCGGTACCTGGGCAAAAAAATGCATGACTTTCACACCACGGCCCAGGAATCTTTTTCACAGCTGACCGAAATGATCCGGGAAAGTTTTTTCGGCATCCGGATCATCAAGGTGTTTAATTTTGAACCCCTGGTATCAGAACGGGTGAGCCATGCTGCCACAGACTACTATAGAAAAAATCTGAAACGGGCGGTGGTTACCGCACTGCTCCGGCCCCTGCTGGGCTTTTTTTTCAATATATCTTCGCTGGTGATCCTGATTTACGGGGGATTTTTGGTGATCAACAACACCCTGAGCCCGGGAGAGCTGGTGGCCTTTCTCCAATACCTTGGGCTGCTGGCCTGGCCCGTCATTGCCATCGGCTGGATGACCAACCTTTTCCAGCGGGGTTTGTCATCTCTGCGCAGAATCAATACCCTGCTCGAATCACAGCCCCGGATCAAATGCCCTGAAAAACCGGTGCCAATGCCCCGGCTGCAGGGAAACATCGGGTTTTCTCACATTGGATTTTCCTATGATGACGGACCTCCCGTGCTTTCAGACATCTGCCTGGACATTTGCGCCGGCACCCGGGTAGGCATCACAGGTCCTCCCGGTACCGGCAAAACCACCCTCATGTACCTTATCCTGCGGCTGTACGATCCCACAGACGGTGAGATCCGCCTGGACAATATCCCCACCACAGACCTGGATCCGGAAGCCATGCAGTCAGGCATCGCGTTGATGCCCCAGGAACCCTTTTTGTTTTCCACCACCATCAAAGACAATATTCTCATGGGGCGGCATCTGGATGCCGGAAACCTGGACCGGGTGATCCATACCTGTGATCTGACCGACACCATTGCTGCCATGCCCGAAGGACTGGATACCCG
>JAABSS010000491.1 GCA_011390235.1 Desulfotignum sp. | reverse complement strand
GGTATTGATGTGAATGTGGATTATGATGATGCAAATGACCGCTGGAAAGTTTATCTGAAAAAAGACAAAAAAGAACTCAAAACCTTTCTTGAGCCCGGTGATGCCGACTTGTGCATGAAAGGAAAGCAGTGCGTGAGTCTGGGCATTGAAATCAACCAGCTAAAAGACAGCATCGACAGAATGCCGTGAGAGTGAGGTGTTAAAATGACGAAAGATGACAAAAAAAACGACAAAGCGGCTGATCTGGATGTGTGTACCCAGGCCTTTGAATTTGCTGAACATGCAAGGCCCAACGAACCGGCACAGGATGCCTGTGATGATGGCAGGGCCGGTTTGAAAAAAGATGACAAAAAGCAGCACAAATCATAAGCCGGGCAAAACCGCACACCGTGCTGGAAAAACCTGAAACCCCTTTTTACGGAGACATTGTCTCACGCTTTTGGATCGTATATTCCACCTGGACCCTGCCCTTTTTCTGATCTTCTGGCCTTATGGTCTTCGGATGCAGGGCAATCTGGGCAGACAGACTACCGGAAGCTGTTATACCATCCAGAAAAAGAGGTTCTGTAAACAGGGTCTCTATCTTTTTGAGAACCTGGTGGGGGCCGATGACGCTGATATTTTCCGGTGATGCTATTGACTGGGTCATGATCAGGTCCGGGGAAAGCCGGCCGGTCCAGAAAGGCTGAATGGAAAGCTCCTTTTTGACCGGCACATCAACAAACACCTCGATCAAAGAAGGATCGATATTTTTGACCACAATGCCCGGGGGCAGCGTAACATCGTTCCGGCTGACAGCCAGTTTGTTGATGCCCGGAACAGTATCGTTCAGGTTCAGCTTGACATTTATCCGGTCAGACTGCAAAGATCTGATCAAGGGCCTGGAACCACTGAGCAGAAGCTTGACATTGCTTGATGTAGAGGAAAAAATTTCCATATTCTGATCTGATTTGATAAATTCCACCGGAATATCATGGGTGGCAAGGGTTTCCATTCCCCTGGAAAAACTGAGCCACAGTCCGGTTACACAGATCAGACAGATGACTGCGGCTGCGGCAAGTTCCCGGGTGTGCTTTTTTAATCCTGTGGAGGAAGTATCGTCGCCGGCATGTCTGGTGAGCAGTTTTTCAAGGACTGTGCTGTCATTAATATCATATACCCGATTGTCCTTGACCAGGGTAATTTTGCCGCGTTCTTCTGAAACCACAATTACCAGGGCATCGGTTTGTTCGGTCAAACCAACGGCTGCCCTGTGCCGGGTACCAAAATATGAAGGCAGGTCTGTACGCTTTGAAAGGGGAAGAATCACACCAACATCCGTAATCCTGTCTCCTTGAATAACGGCCGCACCGTCATGGACCGGATTATCTTCCCAGAAAATACTGACCAGCATCTCTTTGGAAAGTTTCCCCTGCCAGACGATCCCCTTTTGCACAACACTTTCCAACCCCTTGTTCAGGGGAAGAACAACCAATGCCCCGATTTTTTTTCTTGCCAGTTCATAAACACTTTCAACAATAATACCCACAGGGGTTTTGCGCTGATACCGGGGAATACCCCAGAAAAAGGATTTCAGATCTCTGGTCTGGAGCACGGAGGATATTTCATTGCGGAACACAATGATAATAACCAGGGCGGCAACGGCAATAACACCCTGCATGGCCCAGCTGGTGACAATCAGTCCCATGGAAACAGCCACCTGCCTGAGGACCCAGAATATACCCATGGCGAACAGCACCCGTAGTACATTGGTTCCCCGAAAAAGCACGTAAAGCCGGAACAGGATGTAGCTGTTCAATGCTATATCAAGAAATCCCTGCCACCCGATGCCGAAAAAGTGGTAAAAAAACTGTCCCATGGGCGGTCAGTCGACAATACTGAATCTAAGGGTTTTCATCAGATTTTCCTGACTGTCAACGACCTCAACCCGCCAGGGTCCTTTATCAGCATCTCTGAGCTGCATGCTGCTGAAAGAAGACCATTTGGGGGGATTGAGCACCAGTTTTGCATTGGATATCAAACGGTCCTGCCTGTACCACCTGTGATACACTATGGTTTCCCGGGGTACCGGATCAAAAGCGGTAAAACAGAACACCCTGCCCAGGGAAATCGAAAAAACCACAGCCTGGTTCACGGGTTTGAACCTTTCAATGGCTTCACACATTACTGCCTGGACCAGCACCGGTTGAAGCAGCACAGGTTGTTCTTTCGAAAGCGGGTCTTCTGACAGCGGATTCTGGGCCCAAGCATAGGGGCTAGAAAAGACTGCTGCAGGCAAAAACAGCAACAGACACATCAACCTGAAAAAAAATGTTTTCATGGCCGTGATGATACCTTCAGATCCACTTTTTTTCAAGCAAGAATCATTTTATGCCAAGGTGATTTCATTCTAACCGTCAATCAATCTATAACCTTCAGGGAGGTCAAATTATTTTACGACAAATATGTTGGATCCAAAAAAGGTATTACCAAGTCTCATAAATTTTTGGTAATATCAACTCTGCCCATATGAAAAATCATTTTACACAAGGCTCTGCCCATGAAACCATGCGTTGTCATACTTGCCACCGGCGGCACCATAGCCGGAATCAGCCATGCATCGGCCCGGGCCGGATACGCCTCTGGACAGGTAACCATCCAGCAGATGATCCAGTCGGTCCCGGATCTGGATCATCTGGCTGTTGTCACAGGAGAACAGATCAGCAATGTGGGGTCCCAGGACATGTCTTTTGACATCCTGATGCGCCTGACCTGCCGCATCAACGAACTGCTGGAACAAGCGGATATCCACGGCATTGTGGTAACCCATGGGACCGACACCATGGAGGAAACCGCATTTTTTTTAAACCTCACCGTGAACAGCCCCAAGCCGGTGGTGGTGACAGGGGCCATGCGGCCTGCCAACGCCATTTCTGCTGACGGTCCTTTGAATCTTTTCAATTCAGTGGCAGTGGCAGCTGATCCTGATGCACAGGAACGTGGCGTGCTCGTGGTCATGAACGACAGGATTCACGGGGCACATTCTTTGACCAAAACCAACACCACCTCTGTGGAAACCTTTCTGTCCCCGGTGAACGGCCTGGTGGGCACGGTGAATTACGGCAAAACCGTGTATTTCAGGTTTCCATTCCGGCGCCACACCTTTTTAAGCCGGTTTTCTGATCTGTTCTGCACCAAAAACCGGGTGATGCTGCCCAGAGTGGATATTGTGTATGCCTGCATCGATATGCCGCCAAATCTCCTTGATTGTAGTGTGGCTGGCGGAGCACAGGGCATCGTCATTGCCGGGGACGGCAACGGCAACATGAACCAGGCCACCGTAAAAAAAGCGGCCCGGATGGCCGGCCGGGATATTTTTATTGTCAGAAGCTCCCGGGTGCCCACCGGCACTGTGGGCAGAAATGTGGAGGTGGATGATGATGCCTGCGGCTTCATTGTGTCAGATGAACTCAACCCTGCCAAGTCCCGGATTCTGCTCATGCTGGCGCTGTCGGAAAAAGTCGATCAAAAAGCGGTGCAGCAGCTGTTTTACACCTATTAGCCGATATCATCCAGGGGCATGTAAACCCTTGTGCCTTTGGGCAGATCGGAAAAATCTGTTATGGTATCTCCGGTTTTGACATGGCCCGGCGGCAGAAAATACACCGTACCGGGATCTTTGTATTTCTGTCCGGCAATGCCGTAAGCGGTCACGGCATCAGTGATGAGAAACGGCCCCTGATACCCCACGATCAACCGGGTTTTCCGGGGCAGGTCATCCCAGTCCGGAATGCGGGAACCTGTGAAAATTTTGCCTGACGGCAGAAAATAGATGGTGGAGTCGAAGCGGTAGGCAGGGCCTGCATGGGACCAGGCGGTCATACGGTCGGTGATCACCTTTACCGGCGTTTGGGAAATTTTTATCTGCTCTTTTTCGATCTCCTGCTCAAGCAGAACCTTTGTGTTCACGGGCAGCAGGTGCCAACCGATGGTATCTTTTATCTGATCCCCTGTCAGGGTGCGGCCGTTGGGAAGTACATAAGCTGTTGTGCGGCTGTCATAATCCCCCCCTGCAATGGACCAGGCGGAATGATTCCGGGAGATGAGGTTGGATACCGGTGCGGTGGCCGCCACTTTGGCAGCTGCCGGCTGTTTGCCGTAAAACAGATCCGCCAGATAGGGGTCGGGCAGCAGCCGCCCGGCCCTGACATCCGGATCAAACCCCAGCGCAGGCCCCAGCCCGGCCCTGGACCTGTCAAAATTCTTGGCACAGCGTTTTCTGCCCCGATGATCCTTTGGAAACCAGGGATTGGGACGCCCAAAGGCTATCTGGCTGTGGGTGAGCACGGCGGTATCATTCAGTTGGTAAACACGTTGGAGGATATCAATGAGCATGGCAATGGACCGGTACTGCCGGTCTGTCAAAGGAGCGGAGTGATATCCCACAAGTTCGATGCCGATGGAAACAGAGGATATATTCTGTCTCCCCTGCCACATGGAAAGCCCGGCATGATCGGCCCGGTATTGTTTGTCCATGATCCGGTAGGTGTGGCCGTTTCTGGCAATCACGTAATGGGCATGTCCTCCGGGCGTGCTGTGGCCGCTTTTGAACTTTTTTCCTTTGGAGACCACCCGCAGGGTGGTGGACAGTCCCAGTTCCGATGTGTGAACAATGATATATCGGGTTGCGGTGCGCGGAATTTTTTTAAATTTTTGGTTCAGCCGGTTTCTGTGGTCTATGATGGCATTTTGAAACTGCTGATAATCAGAACGGCTGTATGCAGAACAGGCACCGGTTACAAAAAGACCCGTTACAAAAATCACAAGCGCCCACACCGGGATCAGCCATGCATATCCTGTGTTTTGTTTCATCACACCTTAAACTGTCCCACCATCTCCCCGAGCCGGGCCGCCAGTTTGGCCAGATCTTCAGAACTTTCATTCACCTGGGTGCTGCGGTCTGCCATATCAGCAGCTGACTGGTGGACATCCGTGATATCTTTTGTAATTTCATCGGCCACAGCGGAACTCTGGCCCACATTCTGGTTGACCTCTTCAATACCTGAGGAAGCCTGACCGATATTGCGTGCAATCTCACCGGTGGCAGCAGATTGTTCTTCCACAGCCGTGGCAATGGTGGCCACGATCTCATTGACTTCCCGGATCACCTGGGAGATGTCATTGATACCGGTCATGGTGCTGTCAGAGCTTTCCTGGATATGGTCAATTTTTGACTTGATATCCATGGATGCTTCCGAGGTCTGCTTGGCCAGTTCCTTGATCTCATTGGCTACCACGGCAAACCCTTTGCCTGCCTCACCAGCACGGGCCGCCTCAATGGTGGCATTCAAAGACAACAGGTTGACCTGCTCGGAAATATCGGTAATGGTTTCCACCACCTTGCCGATGGACTGGGCCGCCTGGCTCAGCTGCTGCATTTTTTCTCTGGAATCGCCTGCCTTTTCCACGGCATTGTCTGAAATGGACCTGGCTTTTTCCGCATTCTGTGCAATCTCGCTGATGGTGGCATTCATCTCATCAGCTGCAGTTGCCACTGTGTTGAGGTTGGTACTGGATTCTTCCATGGCTGCGGACACAGAAGTCATATTGGCGGTCATCTCTTCTGCAGCCGCTGCCACTGTACTGGCTTTTTCCGAGGTATTTTCCGCCCCGGCGGTCATCTGTTCTGAAATAGAAGACAATTGTGTGGCTGAGGAGGACAGGGTATCCACACCCTGGGAGATATCGGTGATCATGGCCTGGAGCCTGGCCATAAACGTATTGACAGCTTTTGATAAAATCCCCACCTCATCCTGGCTGGCCACTGCAAGCCGTTTGGTGAGATCGCCTTCCCCCTGAGAGATATCCTCAAGCCCGGACACTGCATCATTGATGGGTCGGGTAACCCTTTTTGCGGCAAACCACAGACACAGGCCCACAACCACCATGGCGATCAGGCCCACAACCACATTATACAGGGTCATTTCCCTGACATCGGCCATGAACTCCGACTGGTTCTGGGTTACGCCGATGCTCCATCCGGTGAGCGGCACATGGGCAAATCCGGCTGTTTTGCGGATGCCCTGGAAAACATATTCCTCCACCCCGGATTCCCGGGCCATCATGCGCCGGGTGATCTCTTCCATGCCTTCCAGGGTTTTAAGATCCAGTTCAAAAATAAAATCCTTGTTAGGGTGAGCGATGACCACGCCATCTTTGTTGATTACGTAAGGGTAACCGGTGTCTCCAATTTTTACGGAAGTGATCTTGTCAGAAAGGGTATCCAGTTTCACAACAGCAATGAATACGCCGGCAAATTCACCGGCACTGGTTTTCACAGGCGTGCTTGCCACCACCACGGGATTGCCCGAAGATCTTGAGGCAACAGCTTCACCAATAATGGCTTTGCCCTGCTTTGCAGCAATAAAATAATCTCTGTCCTTGATATTCACCTTGTTTTCGCGCATGGCGCCCCCCATGCTGTCACTGACAGACAGTCCCCGGGCATCAGCCAGAACAAACAGTTCATATCCCTGGCCCACTGAAGCAAAGACTTTGGCCAGGTGGTCGTCCAGGGCCATGAGGGTATCTTTTGCGCCTTCAACCCCATTGCCAGCCACCTTTTCGGCAGCCTCCTGTACCAGAGGGGTAAGGGCCATGCCCCGGACAAATTTCAACTCTGCCTGCATGACCATTCCGGTCATGGCAGCCAGGTCCTCCGCCACCTGAAAGACCTCGCTCTGGGCCCGCTTGACAAGACCATCTGCCGCCTTTTGCAATGAGATCGCTCCCACCACTAACAATGGCACCAATACCATGAGCAGGCCGCCGGCAATCAGTTTCACACCCAGTTTAAGATCCCTGATCTTTTTCATTTTTCATGCCCTCCAGCGTAAGATGGATCCTGCCAAAAGCAGCAGTGATCAGATCGTTTTCCCTTTTTAACCGATTATCATACGCTATGCATACGAAATGTCAAGAATCCTTCAGGCACAGACAAGGTAATCGCATGTAGATGCAGCGCCACCTATATTGACATAGCCGCCTGAGAGCTTTATACCACGTTCAATTCTTTATACAGCCTGTCGGCAGCAAACCGCTCAAATGCGAAACAGGTCAGATCCAGTGTTGTGTATTTTCCATAGGTGACCAGTTCAGAAACCGCTCTGCCCACACCCGGTGCCTGCTGCAGTCCGTGGCCGCTGAACCCGTTGGCCAAAATAAAATTGGTCACCTCAGGGTGGGGGCCGATGATGGCATTCTGGTCCTTTACATTATAGGCGTAATGACCGGCCCAGGAGGATATCCGTTTAATGGCGTCAAATGCCGGCACCCGTTCAGCCAGAATCGGCCACAATTGCTCTTCAAACACCGAATAATCCATGAAAAAATCTTCGCAGTCCGGATCATTGTTTTCATCCGGGGATTTACCGCAGATATAATTTTCTCCTTCAGGCCTGAAGTAGGCTCCGGTGGGATCCACCACCAGGGGGCAATCAGGCAGCCGGGTATTGCATTTAAACAAAAACACAAACCGCTTGCGGGAATGGACCGGCAGATCATTGATTCCGGCCTTTTCTGCCAGGCGTGCCGCCTTTGGTCCGGCTGCATTGATAAATGTGCCGCCATTTATGGTTTCCCCGGACTCCAAAGTTATGTGCGAAATTTTCTGCCCGGTGCGCTGGATACCCACCACCTTGTCTTTCAGATATGTTACGCCCAGGCTTTTGGCTTTGTTTTTAAATGCCATGGTAAGGCAGTGGGGATCGAACCAGCCTGCATCGGCAAATCCATATGACCCGGCACAAAGATCATCTGTATGCAGCCAGTCAAATTTTTCTTTTAACCCTGCCTGGTCCAGAATCTGCACCTTTGCCCCGACTGAAGTCTGGGTTTCATGATTTTTCAGCAATACCGGCATACCCTTTTCGGTTGCCAGAAAAAGATACCCGTTTTCCATAAAATCAACATTTACGGGGTCATCATCAAACTGCAGATATGCATTGATATTTTTGATAAATGATACGCCGAATTGTGACAGCTGGATATTTTCCGTGTTGGAAAACTGCTGGCGGATGCCGCCGGCAGAAAGACTTGTGGAACACTGGGCATAGGTGGGATCTTTTTCAACCACCAGAATTTTCCCTGTAAAGTCCGGATTGCTGGCCAGAAAATACGCGGTTGAGCTGCCCATGACCGCCCCGCCGATAATTATTACATCATAGGTTTCCATGTGTGATTACTCCTTTGTTCCGGCTGTGGCATCCCACAGACACCTGGTTATAGTTTGGCTGCTCCATGGTTCTTTTGCGATAAAAGATTTTTATAATATTTTATTGGTATACCAAAAAAATATTTAAAGTCAATATGAAATTTTCTTTCAATTCAGTGGTAAAATCTGAAAAAAAAAGTTATGTATTAATATAGTATACCAAACAAATATTAAAAAAG
>JAABSS010000490.1 GCA_011390235.1 Desulfotignum sp. | reverse complement strand
TGATTACTTTTTTTCTGTCGCTGACCCGGGCCTCGCATTCGCTTTCATAGGTGGAATAATAATAAGGGGTGACAGCCCGGAATTCGGCGGCACAGGTGTCCACCAGTTTATACACCGGCACGATACCCAAGTCTTTTCTCTCCTGTTCCACCTGTTTTTCCGTAAGCAGGGTCAAATGGGCCAGCTGCTGGTCTGAAAATCCGTATTTTTTGGCTTTTTCCAGCAGGTCCTTTGGCAGATTTTTTCCGGCCAGTTTGATCTGGTTTTCCAGTTCCACGATCTGACGCATCTGGTGCAGAAACCAGGGATCAATATGGGTGAGTTCATAAAGCATGGTGATGGGCATGTTGTGCTTTAATGCGTATTTGATATAAAACAGCCGCTGGGAGTTGGGGGTGGACAGCTTGTATTCCAGGTCGTTGCCGGCCAGAGAATCCGGCAGATGGTCCTTGCCGTCAGCCCCGAATCCGGCCCGGCCGATCTCAAGGGACCGCAGCCCCTTTTGAAAGGCCTCCTTGAAGGTCCGGCCGATGGCCATGGTTTCTCCCACGGATTTCATGGCAGTGGTGAGCACATCCTGGGCTTCGGGAAATTTTTCAAAGGTCCACCTGGGAATTTTCACCACACAATAATCAATGGACGGTTCAAAACAGGCCATGGTTTCGCCGGTGATATCATTGGGGATTTCATCCAGGGTATATCCCACCGCCAGTTTGGCCGCGATCTTGGCAATGGGAAAGCCGGTGGCTTTGGAAGCCAGGGCCGAACTTCTGGAGACCCTGGGATTCATTTCCACCACAATGAGATCCCCGTTTTCCGGGTTTACGGCAAACTGCACATTGGAGCCGCCGGTATCCACCCCGATTTCCCGGATGATGGCAATGGATGCATCCCGTAATACCTGGTATTCCTTGTCCGACAAGGTCTGGATCGGGGCCACGGTGATGGAATCTCCGGTGTGCACCCCCATGGCATCCACATTCTCGATGGAGCAGATGATAACCACATTGTCGGCATGGTCCCGCATCACTTCCAGTTCGTATTCCTTCCACCCCAGCACCGATTCCTCCAGCTGGATCTGGCTGATGAGAGAGGCGTCCAGGCCGGATTTGGCCACGCGGTTCAGCTCTTCCATGTTGTAGGCCACCCCGCCGCCGGTGCCACCCAACGTGAAGCTGGGCCGGACAATCAAAGGGAACCCGATCTTTTTTGCCACCGCCTCCACCTCTGCAAAATTGTGGGCAAATCCGCTTTTGGGAATACGCAGGCCGATCTTGTTCATGGCATTGCGGAACAGCTCTCTGTCTTCGGCCTTGTTGATGGCTTCAATGGAGGCACCGATCAATTCCACGTTGAATTCTTCAAATATTCCGGTTTTGGCCGCCTCTATGGCGGTGTTCAGAGCGGTCTGCCCTCCCAGAGTGGGCAGAATTGCATCAGGACGTTCCTTTTTGATGATTTTGCACAGGGTCTCCGGGGTGACCGGTTCAATATAAATGCGGTCGGCGGTTTCCGGGTCGGTCATGATGGTGGCGGGATTGGAGTTGATGAGGATTACTTCAAATCCTTCTTCCTTCAAGGCCTTGCAGGCCTGGGTACCGGAGTAGTCAAATTCACAGGCCTGGCTGATAATAATGGGACCGGCCCCGATGATCAGGATTTTTTTGATATCATTACGCTTTGGCATGGGTCATCACTTTGGCAAACTGGTTAAAAAGATAGGCAGCATCATGGGGGCCGGGGGAAGCTTCCGGGTGGTATTGGACGGCAAAAGCCTTCAGACCGTCATTTTTTATCCCTTCCAGGGAATCCTCGTTCAGGTTGATATGGGTCAGGGCGGTTGTATTCTGCTTCAGGCTGTTCAGGTCCACGGCAAATCCATGGTTCTGGGAAGTGATTTCCACTTTGCCTGTGGCCAGGTTTTTTACCGGTTGGTTGCCCCCCCGGTGGCCGAATTTGATTTTCAGGGTTTTTCCGCCCATGGCCAGTCCCAGCAGCTGCATGCCCAGGCAGATCCCGAAAACCGGGGCAAATCCCAGCAGCTTCCTGATAGTGTCCACCGCATAGGTCAAGGGCTCGGGATCTCCCGGACCGTTGGACAGAAAGATGCCGTCCGGCTGCAACGTTTTTATAACTTCAGGAGATGTTTTTGCGGGGACGGTAAGCACTTCGCATCCGGCCCGCTCCAAGCACCGGATGATATTATACTTAATGCCGAAATCCAGGGCCACCACAGAGTGTTTTTTTCCCCGGTGGCGCCAGACAAAGTTGTTGGACAGGGTATCGGCATTGACATAATCCGGCTGGTTGTATTTCCAGAAATACGGTTTTTTTGTGGTCACAAATTCCACCAGGTCACTGCCGGCCATGGAGGGCACCTGGCGGGCCTTTTGGACCAGGGAATCAGGTTCCAGATCCGAGGTGGAAATGGCTGCCCGCATGGCCCCGGATTTTCTGATATGCCGGGTCAACGCCCGGGTATCCAGATCTTCGACGCCCAGTACATGGTTTTTGATGAGATAATCAGCCAGGGTTCCTTTGGACCGGAAGTTGCTGGGAAAATCCTGGTATTCTTTTATAATAAATGCAGGCACCTGAATCCGGTTTGATTCCACATCTTCGAAATTTATCCCGTAATTGCCTATGAGCGGATAGGTCATGGTCACCATCTGGCCGTAATAGGAGGGATCGGTGAGTATTTCCTGGTAACCGGTCATGCTGGTGTTGAAAACCACTTCACCGCGGGCGTCTCCTGGTCCTGTAAAGCTTCTGCAGGCAAAGGTTCTGCCGTCTTCCAGGGCTAATAATGCTTTCATCTCGTTTGTTTACCTGTTTTTCACCTTATGTTGACATCACGGATCCGGAGGCCTTTCCGGATCATACTTCACAGCCGTGCTCCATTGTTGAAGCTCCAATAAATATCATAAAACACAGCGTTTTAGCAAGGCAGTAATGACGAAATTCAAAATTCCGGCTGGAAAAATATCTTGGGTTTCAGAATCTGTCTTGGTGGGTTGCTTTCTTTTAATTCATTTCGCAATACGGCCTGAATGAAGGCATTCAGACCGGAGACGTCGGCCGACAATCCTTTCAACCGTTCCTCCGGTGGAGATCACCGTATTCACGTCCAATCCTGTTTCAACGTTCATTTCATCGAGCATCACTGCCAGATCTTCAGTGGATACCAGTCCGGATAATCCCGGATCTTTGTGATAATATTCACCGGTACCGGCCACAGGGATACCGTCAACAAAGTTGGCAGGCTGTCCGCCGATACCTCCCAGGGTCGATTCAAAATGGGTGATGCCGGCCTGCATGGCAGCCAGTACATTTGCCATTCCCCATCCCCGGGTCGAATGGAAATGGGCAACATGTTTTTCCGGATCAGGAATCGCATCCAGCACAGTGGAAAAATAGGCATATATTCTGTCCGGCGTAGCCGACCCGTCGTGATCCGCATGTTCAATCTCGTCGGCACCCATTTGCAGCCAGCGCCGGGCAAAGGCAACCGCCTTTTGCATATCTGTTCTTCCGGTTTTGGGGCATCCCCAGATACCGTTGATAACGCCACACACCTTCATGCCCGATGATTTGACCTTTTGAATACAATTTTCCGCCATTTTCCAGTATGCATCGATACCCATGCCGGTATTTGCCTGTTGATAGGCATCACTGACAGAGATGACCAGAAGGATTCTGTCAGGACCGACCCCTTCCCTGTGCGCTGCCAAAGCCCGATCCACCGCCCTTTGGTTGATGGTAACAGCTGAAAACTCGACATCAGCCAGATGAAGGGTCAAAGAGCTATGGGTCCGGATCAGCCGCAGCAGATTTTCAGCATCGGCAAATTGGGGCAACCGGCTGGGACTGGCAAAGTTGGTCACTTCAAGCCGTTTAAAACCCGCCTTGACAAGCTGCTGGACCACCCACAGTTTGGCATCGGTGGGAATCAGCCGTTCCTCCCGCTGAAATCCTTCCCTGACAGTGGTATCATGAATCGTGATATGCCCGGGCAAAACAAAAGTTTTCATATGATTTTCAGTATTTTTTTCATTGCCATTGATTTCAGGACAAGACCGGCATATCTGGGCACCGGACCTGTCCCGAAAGTATGTGCGTGTTATTGGTTTTTTTGGTGGAATTGTGAATCATCCATACTATGCCACTTCCGCCAGAAAAACATTGGTTTTTCGGACCTTTTCGGCAAATTCGGACAGCTCGGGAGTTACCGGCTTGAGGGCATGGACATCCGCTTCTGTCAGCACGCCTGCCATGGATGCCACTTGTATACCATCGGGAATGTCGACCCCTTCCACCAGGGCCTGGTGCTGAATAACGACCCCTTTTCCGAGACGGGCCTTGAAAACAACGCTTTTAAAACCGACAAAACAGTTGTCACCAATATGGCAGGGTCCGTGGATGACTGCGCCATGGGCCAGGGACGTCCCTTTTCCGATGTGTACCGGCGAACCGCCCAGGGCATGAATGATAACACCGTCCTGAATATTGACCTCGGATTCGATGACAATGGCTTCCACTTTTCCTTTCGGACAGGGTTCGTCCGCACGGATGACTGCATTGGGCCCCACAAACACTTTCTCACCGATCTGCACATTGCCGATCACCACGGCCGATGGATGAATCGTTGCTGTTGCATGCACAATGGGTTTGTCACCAGCGTGATTTCGATAAATCATTATTTTTCCTCCATTTTTTTCATTATGTTGAATTTCGGTCAGTCAATGAAGCGCTTCCCTGTAATTTTTTTTGCCAGCCGACCACAAAAAAAGGCCGTTGTCTGTTCCAGCAGAACAGACAACGGCCTTATATTTTTCCTGCGCCCTCTGAAAAACAACAGAGGACCCGCTCCAACGCTAAGACTTTGTCATTTCAAGTCACCCCCCGGAGAAATTGTGCAGCACACCATCTTCCGGCAGATTCTCATTGCCTTAAACCATATATTTTAAAGGTTGTCAACCACAATTTCACCATCCCCGTGAAGGCTGCCCCCTCCATGCACCGCCATACGTTCTTACATTCTGTCCCTTGCAATTGCGGGGCTGGCGAGCAGGGTGAAAAGGATCACCCTTTCCCCGGTGACAGTGCTGATATCGGTGTGCAGGCTCCTTACCTTGATCCCCAGAATTTTTTCCACAGCGGCCACAAGCAGCGGCCTGCCCTGTTCCAGCAGCGCAATCCGCATTCGTTTTACCAGCTCTCTGCCATCCTTATGTTCATGCATGTCAGCCAGCTTCAATTCCGCCTGGGTGAGCACATTCTTGAGTCTTACCAGTACCATGTCATCAATGATATAGGTTTTGGTTTCCAATGGACCGCGACCCATAAATTCTTTTTCAAACTGTATAACGGCTTCGCTGATTTCAGCCTCCATCTGGCCTTTGGTTTTGTTTTTCATTATTTTCAGTTCAAGTCATTTGAAAGTTACAGATAAACCCATGGGGTATTCTTTGCCGGAGATAAAATACTCAATGTTCAAATGGTATGGGCCGGCCTGCCAGGCAGCGGCCGATCTGATCCAGATCCCCCTGTTTGACCCATGCCCACTTTTCCCGGAAAAGCCGGTCGCTCAGATAGCTGCTGTCCGGATCGCTGCTGCGCTGAACATATTTTTCCAGGTGTCCCGGGCCGCCATTGTACATGGCATACAGCATCCCGGCCAGAAAATCATCATCAACTGCCGGGTCAGGCTGTTTTTTTTGCCAGCGCACCGCATACCGGGTGTAATACAGCGCAAGGATGTCACACCCGGTCATGGCATTGTAGGCGATATCCCAGCGTAGTTTGTCCTGGTCGTAGATGCCGCGCCATACCCGTTCATTGATCTGCATGATGCCCACCGATGTCTGGTTGTAGGAGCGCAGGTAAATAATGGATTCCTGTGCTTCAATAAACTGCCGAAAACAGCTTTCCTGCCACGCAGTGGCCAGAACCGTCCGGCGGAACATGGCATGGCGGTCCGCAGGGATCCGGGTATCCTGCAGTTTCTCTTTGGTCTGTTCTTTTATCAGGCGGATGGTTTTTTCAAGGTAGGCAGCCGGTGATTCCTGGTACAGGAGCCATTGCCGGGCATGAACCCGGTGCTTTTCCGGAATATCGGCCAGGGCAAAGGCTGTACCAAAAATCAGGCGGTACAGATGCGACAGCTGTTTCAGTCTGAAACGCCGGCCGGTCTGACCTGATCCGGGCTGCTCGATTCCCAGGGTGTTTTTCAGGTGAGGGAATATACCAGGATCATAATTCAGTGACGGGGCCTTGCCTTCGGCCACCAGAGCTGCCAGCTGGTGCAGCCCCTGCCGGCTGATGTCCAGCCCCAGCAAAGGTCCGAGCTGGTCCAGGGTCACGAGGGAATCGGCAGCGGAAAAAAAGGCCAGGTACCCCAGCATGGAATCGGTTCCGGATTCCTTGAGGTGATGCCTGAAAACCGGGGACATCAGTTTCCAGCCCATGATAAACTGTTTGCGGACAAAACCATCTGTTCCGGGATCGGGCTTTTCCAGTTCTTCGGAGAAAGCGTACCGCAGGCGCAGCAGTACATCCAGCAGAATATGCTGTTCATCCGGAGTCAGGGGCCGTGATGACAGGGCAGTGATCAGGTGGACCACAAACGCATCCCAGGTTTCCCAGGCATTGATGAATGCCTGCTTATGGGACTGGGAAAGAACAACCGGGTCGGATGGCGCGGATTTCTGGAAAATGGTGTCCGGAATATCCATCTGCTGCTGAAACGACAAACCGGTTTTCCCTATGTCAATCGGGCCGGGCCGAAGGCTGTCCACTATTTTGAGGACATTGTCGGGTTTGTCTTCGGGCAGGACGGCTGTCAGAAAATTCTCGAGTGCGGTTCGGGGGATACCCAGGTCGATGGCAATGCCGTCCAGCAGTCCCGGCAGATGATCCCGGGCCCGCTGCCAGATATAATCCGCCAGCCGGGCCGGTTTGCGGTCCAGGGTTTCCAGGCGGGAGGACAGGGTGGTAAACCGCAGCTGCCAGGTTTTTGGATCCAGCACCGGCTCCTGGCGGGTCACCAGGTATCCGTCAAAAGCGGTGGGAAACAGGCAGAAATTGCCGGCGGAAATACCGTACCGGACATGAACGCGCATGTCCAGAAACAGGCTTTTGTCTGATTCGCGGAAACCCGGGTCAGACACCCGGATGGTCTGGCAACCGTCTGCATCTTCCACCAGTAAGGCCTGTTTTTCCGGACCTGAAAACACGGCATTGGCCGCCAGGGAATCGAGTATGTCATAATCCAGGGCCATGGGCACCGAGATGGTCCGGGTGCCGGCCTGTCCCTGCAAAGCAGACACCAGGACCAGGAAAAAAATGACGGCAGCTGCTTGAAGCAGGCGGAACACGGATTTTATTTTAAACAACAAACAACGTCTGATTTTTCCCCTCCCTTTTTTGTGTCCCTGCAATAGGTGGTTCGTTTTCATCAGGGTTTTTCCATGAAAATGCAATGGTCCCGGTATCATATCCTGATCAGGATGAAAATAAAATGATTATTCCCCCAAATTCACAGATCTGGCTCTGTACTGCTTCGGGACTTGATAAAAAATGCGGTTGATATTATGTATGAAGGCTGAAAAATGCCATGTATGAAAAATGACAACCTGTAACTGTCTGGCGGTGCCATGGATGAAAAACCCGATACCCGGATGATCGATACCGTATTTCCCGGTCTGTCCCCTTCTTTGAAAACCCTTTTGATGACCCGCCTGGACCGGTTTTATGACCGCCTTGAAAGCTCCGGGCCTGATCAGGATGCAGGCGGTGTGGACCCGGCGGACCTGGTCCGGGTTTTTCTGTTCAGTGATTTTGTGGCGGATTGCCTGGCAAAGGATCCGGGCATACTCCATGACCTGTCCGCTTCACAGGATCTGGCCGCTGTCCGAAAGCCGGAATGGTACCCGGAACGGGCCGCACAGGTCATTGCCAAAGCCGATGCAGACCAGGCACGCAACCTGCTGATGGATTTCAAGCACCGGGAGATCATCCGTATCGCCTGGCGGGATTTGACAGGTAAAGCAAGTTTGTCCGAAATCCTGTCCGATCTGTCACACCTGGCCATGGCCTGCGTTTCCCGGGCACTTGATCTCCTTTATGAAAAAATGTGTGCCGCCCACGGTACCCCCATGGACAACCACGGCCATGCCCAGCAAATGGTGGTTCTGGGCATGGGAAAACTGGGGGCAAAAGAGCTGAATTTTTCTTCGGACATCGATTTGGTTTTTGTGTATCCCAAGGAAGGAGACACCTGGCTGGACGGCCGGATCAAAACCTCGAACCTGGATTTTTTCACCCGTCTGTGCAAGCAGTTTCTGTCATTTTTTGCCGGCTCCGGCGGCACCCATTTTTACCGGGTGGATACCCGGCTGCGGCCATTCGGGGACAGCGGCCCGCTGGTCTTGAGCACAGATGCGTTTGA
>JAABSS010000489.1 GCA_011390235.1 Desulfotignum sp. | reverse complement strand
AACTGGGTTATCCACATGGATATCAGCGGTAAAACTGACAACCTGAAATTCAGGCTCTATTCAAACCCGGCTGAAACCCATGAAGACATTCTGTCGCTGCTTGTCCTGGGCAAGACCACAAAAGAACTGGGGGAAGGGGGCGGCTCTTTTACCGGTATTTTTACGGACAAAGCCTCTGAAATGGTCAGTCAGGGCGTGGAATCATCCACCCCTCTGGATACCTTCAAGCTGGGGATGGATGATTCCGGTGATCAGGGGGCAAATGTGAATGTCACCATGGGCAAGCAGTTGTCAGACCGACTGAAAGTCATCTATTCCATGCAGACGGAAGAACAGGAGACCATCCATACCAATGCGGCAGAATACAAAATGCTGGAAAATGTACTGCTCAGGGCATTCAATGATTCAAAAGGCGATTTTGGCACGGAAGTCACCCTCAAGCTGGAGTTCAGATAAAAATGATGCGGTTGGATAAAAAAAAATATACACGGATATTACTCCAAACAGGTATTGTTTTTTTTCTGGTGGTGCTGTGGGCGGTTGTCCCTGCCATTTCTGCCAATACTGTTGACAGCCGGCCGGTCATCTCAGAAATCCGTGTGGAAATTCTGGGCGGTACAGAAAAAAGGCAGGCAAAGTTAAGATCCATGGCCATGAAAATGATCCAGTTTCAGCCAGGGGATCTGTTCACTGCCGAGGATCTGGATACCACAATTTCTCTGTTAAAGCAAACCGGACAGTTCAGTAAGATTGATATACCTGACCAGGATCTGGATGCTGCCTCCATTCCTTTTGTTTTTCGACTCACCCCGGTTATGCTCGTCCGGAAGATAACGGTGGACGGTGCATTTCCGGTTTTCAGCAATGCGGTTATCAAGGCCGCGGATTATACCACCGGCAGCACCTTTTTTCCGGATCATGTGGAAAAAAAAACACAGGCAGTCAAAGCCCTGATGGTAGATAACGGGTATGTGGATGCAGATGTTGACATTGCAGCTGAACCTGCGCCCGGACGGCAGACAGACATTGTGATCGACATTAAAAAACATACACCCCTTAAAATCGTAGACATTACCATTACAGGCAATACAGCATTTTCCGATATCCGGCTTAAAATGCGCATGAAATCCTATCAGCTTCCTTTGTTTTTCTGGAGCAGAGGCGAAAGAACCATCCAAACGGATTTGGAAGCAGATATCAAAAACCTTGTGGCGTATTATAGAAAAAAAGGCTTTGCCGAGGCTGCCATAACCTATGATACACAGACAAATACAGACAAAAAAACCACCCGGGTGGTGATTGAAGTAGAGGAAGGCCCCCTGTACCGCGTTTCTTTTTCAGGAAACAAAGAATTTATGGACTATACCCTGAAAAAAGACATAACCATCTGGACAAAGGGAAACCGCAATGATTTCGGTTTGAAGCGCAGCATCAAAAACATCACAGACAGGTACCGGAAAGCCGGTTACAGGGACTGCGAGGTGCATTTCACCTCTGACACTGAATTGAAAGATGAAAAGCCGGTCCGGCATATCCAGATACACATCAATGAAAACACCCGCTATATTGTCAGATCATCCACTGTCAATGGAACAGACCTCCAGGATGCACAGGATCTTAAACCCCTTTTGAATACCCGGGAAAAAGGTTTTTTATATGACGGCCCTTTTGCCCGGAACATGGTTTCAGAAGACACCCAAATTTTGGAAAACTATTATGAAAGCAGGGGATTTGCACAAACACAGGTATCTGCTGATATCGCCTGGGAAAAGGCTGATAAAAAAGACAACGTGTTTGGCGATGTGGTATTTGAGGTAACCGAAGGATATCGCAGACAGGTTACCGAAGTCAGGCTTTCCGGCCTGCCGGACAGGTTTTTTTCAGATATCCTGCAGATTCTGAAAACACGGGAAAAAGAGCCGTTCATCCCTTCACAGGTAAATGAAGACCGCTTGGCGATTCTCTCTTTTCTTGCGGAAAAAGGATATATTTATGCAGATGTCCAGACCCGTATTGTACCGGACGGAAAAGATTACAAGGTTGCATTCCAGGTGGACCCGGACAACCGGGCCACGGTCGGAGGGGTATGGGTATTTGGCAATTTTGATACCAGAGATTCCGTGATTCTCCGGCACAATACCCTTGAACCAGGGGACCCTGTGTCTTTGAACAGTTTTGTTTCCCTGCAGAAAGAGATCAGAAATATCCAGTGCATTGAACGGGCGGATTTCAAAGCCTTAGGCCTCCGGGAAAATCTTGACCAGGTTTTTTTCCTGGCTGAAGTGGAAGAAAAAAAGCCGTATTTTCTTGAAACAAGCATTGGCTATGATACAGCCAAAGATGCCTATATAGGGGTATCCGCAGGTAACAGAAACCTGCTGGGCACCAACCGGAAACTATATCTGGATGCCCGGTTTTCCGGCATCGGATATGATACCATCCTGGGCATAACGGATTTTGATTTTCTGTCACAACATATTTATTCGGACTTCAATGTATACGCATCTGAAGAAGAACAAAAAAATCAGAATTTCGGCTCCCGCAAGTACGGATCATCTGTGTCATTTGAAAAACAATTGACCCCGCACCTGAAAGTGGGCACCGCCTTTAATCTGGAATCCAGAGAACAGTATGCCACCGGCGCGACAGCCGGTGTGAACCCGGATGTATACGAACCCAGGGGAATTATATCGGCAACCCCGTTTTTCACCTGGTCTTCGGTGGACTCCTATGCAAAACCCACCAGCGGCTTCTATTTCAACGCATCTGCCGGATATAACCGGGATATCCTGGAAGACCTGGACAATTTTGTAAAATACCAGATAAATGCCAAATACTATATCCAGCCCTTTTCCCGGCTGGTACTGGCATTCCAGGCCATGTACGGCACCATCCAGAGTTTTTCTGATGATCTTGATCTGCCCGATGACCAGCTGTTCTTTTTAGGGGGGATTTCAGATGTAAGGGGGTTTGACGAAAATGAGCTGGCAGTGGATGCCTTTGGTGATCCGGTGGGGGGCAAGACCCAGATTGCCGCCTCCATGGAAGCACGCATTGATATCGGCAATAATTTTGAGCTACCCCTTTTTGTTGATGCAGGCTCCCTGCGGGATACCACAAAATCCGGCAGCGATGAAGAGTTTAAATTCACCGTGGGCTCGGGTCTGCGGTATATGACACCTGTGGGTCCTGTGGGCCTGCTTTACGGTTACCGCCTGAATCCAGAAACAGGCGAGGATTCCGGAAAGATCCATTTCTCCATCGGTTATACATTTTGATGCCCGGCAAAAAAACATTTACATAGTACATAATATGTGATATCTCGTAACCAAAATTTCCAAAAAGGAGGGAGCTATCACCCCGTTTATCCATACCCATTTTGACAAATGCACCGGATGCAGCATCTGCCAGCTGGCATGCAGCCTTGCGTTCACCGGCGGATTCAACCCCAGGCGCGCCAGGCTGGATATCCGCCACAAAAGCGAACACCTGTACCATCTGCCGGTGGTGTGCAGCCAGTGTGAAAATGCCTACTGCATGCAGGTGTGCCCGGTGGATGCCATCACGCGGACCCCGGAGGGCGTGGTGCAGATTGATGCGGATCAATGCATTGGATGCGCCCTGTGCGTCCAGTACTGCCCCGTGGACATGGTACACCTGGATCCTGATACAAAAAAGGCGGTAAAATGCGAACTGTGCCAGGGAGATCCGGCCTGCGTGACTGCCTGCCCCACCGGGGCACTGGAATTTGTTTCAGACCCTCTCAAGGAGCAGAACCCTCATGTCTGATGCCTATGCAGATACCTTCCTGGCCATTGACCTGTCAACAGGCAGCAGCAGCACCCTGGCAGTGCCTGATACCTTGAAACAACACTTTATCGGCGGCAAAGGATTCGGCGCAAAACTGCTGGCAGACGGATTGTCCCCGGGCACCGACCCCCTTGGTCCTGCAAACATGCTCCTGTTCATGACAGGGCCCTTGACCGGCACATCAGCACCTGCCATGCGGGGGTGCGTGGTGACCAAAAGCCCGCTGACCCATCTGTTTCTGGATTCCTATTTCGGGGGCAGTTTTGCCCCCGAAATCAAATATGCCGGATATGACGGCATCATCATCACCGGCCGGGCCGACAAACCTGTGTATATCTGGATTGATGACGAAAAGGTAGAGATCCGGGATGCTGCCCACCTCTGGGGCCTGGATATCCTGGAAACCAACCGCCGTATCAAAGCAGAATGCAATGATGACACCATTAAAATCGCCAATATCGGGCCGGCCGGAGAAAACCGGGTGCTGTTTGCCCTTATCGCCTGTGAATTCAACCGCCAGGCCGGCAGGGCCGGCGCCGGCGCGGTCATGGGATCCAAAAATCTGAAAGCGGTTGCGGTACGCGGCACCCGGCTGGTAACTGTCCATGACCCGCACCGGTTTAAACGGGCCTGTGAAAAAGCCCTTGGAGAACTGGCCGCCAGCCCGGATGTCCAGACACTCAAACAGGGCGGCACAGCCGCATCCGTAGAATTTGCCAGTGAAACCGGGCTGCTGCCATGCCGGAACTACCAGTTCGGCACCTTTGACAAGGCTGCTGCCTTAGGAGACCAGGGTCAACAAAAACATCTGTGGCTGGGCACCAACGCCTGCATGGGATGTCCCATCGGCTGCGCCAAAATCGGGGCGGTAAGAACCGGAAAATACAAGGGTATGGTCACCGATATTGTGGAATATGAATCTGCGGCCCTCATGGGATCCAACCTGGGGATATCCGATATCCGGGCCGTGGCCCATCTGGTGAAACTTTGCGATCTGCTGGGGCTAGATGCCATGTCCAGCGGCAGCCTCATCAGCTTTGCCATGGAAGCCTGCCAGAAAGGCCTGGTATACGCCCCTCCCGGCATAGACCTGACCTTCGGGAATGCAGCGGCGGCAGAACATTTGATCCGGGCCATGGCTTTTCAAAAACCCGGCCTGGGGGCTTTGCTGGCAAAAGGGGTACGGGCCGCAGCCAAAGAAATAGGCGGCAACGCTTCTGACCTGGCCCTGCACACCAAAGGCCTGGAAACCCCTGCCTGGGGACCCCGGGGGGTGTCCGGCATGGGACTGGCCTATATGACAGCAGACCGGGGCGGGTGCCACCAGCGGGGATTCACTGTGCCTTACGAACTGGCCGGAGAATGGGAAGAAAACAAACTGGATCCCCTGTCACCGGAAGGCAAGGCAGACATGGTGGCGGCGCTGCAGAATTATTCCGCAGGCACCGACACCCTGGTAAAATGCGATTTCGGCAGCTTCGGCATCAGTGCCGATACCTATGCAGACCTGTTGTCCGCAGCCACAGGCACCAAGTTCTCTGCAGACATTTTCAACCAGGTGGGCGAGCGCATCTGGAATCTCACCCGGCAGTTCAACCTGGCCCAGGGCATGGATCCGGCATCCGACACCCTGCCCCGGCGGTTTGTTCAGGAACCGCTGCCGGATGGTCCGGCAAAGGGGCATAAAATTTCTGAAAAAGACATGGCAATGATGCGGCAGGCCTATTACACGGCCCGTGGATGGGACAGCACGGGAAAACCCAGCTCCAAAACCCTGAAACGATTAGAGATAGCATCATGACACCACCGGTGAACAAAAAGGAAGCCAAGCGTATCGAGACCCGCAAACGGATTCTGGAGGCTGCCACCCATCTGTTCGCCCGGCTGGGATACCACAAGACCACCATCCAGGATATTGCCTTTCACATCGGCATGACCACCGGCGCCGTCTTTCACCATTATAATTCCAAAGCCGAAATCCTGGACGATGTGGTTGTGGAACTGGACCAGAGTTTCGAACAATACACCGATTACCTGGAAAAAGAACATACCGACTACAACACCATGATCCACGGGATCATGGATATCTTCATGGACCGGTTCTACAACCAGCCGGATACCATTATTGCCCTGGCATCCCTGGCAGCTGAATTCAGCGGCATCCGGGGACCGGTGATCATCAAGGTCCAGGCGGCCTACGACCGGTTTGTGGATGCCTTTGAGACGGCCCTGGACAGGATCAGTCCGAAACCGGCCAACCGTGCCGCTGCCATATGTTTTATCTCCGCCCTCCAGGGCCTGGCACTCCAGGCACTGGTCAGAGACGGCCAGATCGAGGTGGATGATCTGGTCAATGGATTTCTCAGCCTTGTCACCCACAACCAGGGCAGCCAGACAGATAAGACACAATAGATACCCGGTTGGCGCAGATACAGCCCTTTGATACAGATACAGAATGATACCAAACAAACCCTTTGGAACAGACAGAGAAAAAAAAGAAAGATAAACAAATGAAACAATCATATGACTATATCATTATCGGCGGCGGATCTGCCGGATGCGTGCTGGCCAACCGGCTCAGCTGCGACCCGTCCTGCAGCGTGCTGGTGCTGGAAGCAGGCCGGCCCGACTATATCTGGGATGTGTTTATCCACATGCCTGCCGGCCTGACCTTTCCTCTTGGCAACAAATTCTATGACTGGTGTTATGAAAGCGAACCGGAACCGTTCATGCAACAGCGCAAAATTTTTCACGGCCGGGGCAAGGTCCTGGGGGGATCATCCTCCATCAACGGCATGATCTATATCCGGGGCAATGCCATGGATTACGAAAAATGGGCCAGAAATCCGGGCATGGAACACTGGGATTATGCCCACAACCTGCCCTATTTCATCCGGGCGGAAAACCGGCTCAAAGGCCCGGACCAGTACCACGGCACCAAAGGGCCTCTGATTCTGGAAAGCGGGCCGTGTAAAAATCCTTTGTTCCAGGCATTTCTGGAATCCGCCCAACAGGCGGGATATCCTTTGACCGATGATGTGAACGGGTATCAGCAGGAAGGGTTCGGGATCTTTGACAGAAATATCCACAGGGGACGACGGATATCCGCAGCCCGGGCCTATCTGCATCCTGTACTCAAACAGCGGCCCAACCTGGACCTGGTCTGCCGGGCCCTGACCACAAAAATCATTTTTAACGGCAAAAAAGCCACGGGCGTGGAATTTGTCAAAGGCAAAAGCAGCCGGCCCAGAACCGTCCGGGCAGGGGAAGTGATCTGCTGCGGTGGGGCCATCAACTCTCCTCAAATCCTCCAGCTGTCCGGGGTGGGCAATGCACAAGAACTTTCCGCCTTAGGAATCCCCGTGGTCCATGACCTGCCCGGCGTAGGAGAAAACCTGCAGGACCACCTGGAGGTCTACGTCCAGTATGCCAGCAAAAAACCGGTGTCCATGAACCCCTCACTGAAATGGTGGAAAAAGCCGTTCATCGGCTACAAATGGCTGTTTCATCGGTCCGGTGCCGCCGCTACCAACCATTTTGAGGCAGGCGGATTCATCCGGAGCAACCAGGATGTGGACTATCCCAACATCCAGTTTCATTTTCTCCCCCTGGCCATCCGGTATGACGGGAGCCGGCCCAGCCAGGAACACGGATACCAGGTCCATGTGGGTCCCATGTATTCCAATGCCGTGGGATCCGTTAAAATCACCTCTGCCGATCCCCGCAGGCACCCGGCCCTGCGCTTCAACTACCTGTCCACGGACCAGGACCGCAAAGAATGGGTGGAAGCGATCCGGTGTGCGAGAAAAATCATGAACCAGCCGGCGTTCACAGAATTCAATGCCGGCGAAACCTCTCCGGGCAACCACATCCAGACCGATGAGGATATCCTGGACTGGGTGGCCAAGGATGCGGAAACCGCCCTGCACCCCTCCTGCACCTGCAAAATGGGCACCGATGCCATGGCGGTGGTGGACCCCTCCTCCATGAAGGTACACGGGGTGGAAAACCTGCGGGTGGTGGATGCTTCGGTCATGCCGTTTGTTACCAACGGCAACATCTACGCCCCCACCATGATGGTGGCGGAAAAGGCCTGCGACCTGATCCTGGGCAACACCCCGGAGCCGCCATCAGCAGCACCTTTCTTTCGGCATGTAAAAAAACAGACATCACTTCCCATGCCCCCGAAAAATCAGCTTGACCCCTGACAAACCGTCCCTGCAGGATGCAGCTGCAGGGACGGTAGAAATAGAACCCTGGCCTGTTTCATTTTCCCTTGTCTTCACTTATCTGTGCGGGAGGGTGTTTCTCTCTGCACACCCGGCACCGGTCATCAGAACAGTGTTCACAGGAAAAGCAGTCTTTACAGGGAAATTTTTTCGAACTCCCCGGCCGCTTTTCCGGCACATATAATTTGCCCGGCAGGCCTGGTATGGAAACAAACGGCATGAATTTTCCTTTCAATCAATGGCCTCCATGTGAATATGGTAACCAGGCAAAAGGCACAGAAAGCACGCCTTTCCACATCGAAATACCTGGCCCTTCTTGTAAAAAAGGAGACCAGTGAAAAATGGCCGGATCATTATTTTGATCTGGAGGGCTCACGGGAAGGAGAACCGCTCCTGCTCGCCCTCACAGATCGCCATCTGCAGTATTTTCAGCAGTATC